>JADGAL010000038.1 GCA_015232025.1 Alphaproteobacteria bacterium | reverse complement strand
AAGCACATTCGACGCTTCGGAAAATACGACATCGACATGGATGACCGCCCGGATCCACTCGAGCCCACACCTCTGCCGTTCGACCTGCCCTTGTGACCGGTTTTTACACGTATGTTCAGCCTACCCGAGCTTCGCATGCAGCGTGGGGAGCAGAAGGAGACGGCTCTTGGGACGCGCGGCGAGGCGGTCGAAGACCTCAAGGTCCGACACCCCCGCAGCGACCTCCTCGGCGGCCCATCGGGTGACGCAGGTGAGTTCGACCGTCGTCGGCAGGGCCTGGACGATGCGGGCGAGGGCATGGTCCTTGATGAAGGGGGCCACCAGCAGGAACTTCCCCGTCGCCCCGGCGCAGAGGTCCAGAACCCTGTCCCCGAGCGCGGGCATTAGCCTTCTTCGTCGGTCAGGAAAACGCGGGCCATCTTCCCCCACTCATGCCGCATGTCGTTGATCCGCCCCCTGTTGGGGACGTCCTCCATCTCGTAGCGGGCCCACGCGGCGAACAGCATCCGCATGGTGTCGGAGGCGTTGGCGATCCTTTCCATGAGCTCTTTGTCCGTGGCCCCTTCCAGTTCTCCGTCAAGCGCGAGGACGAGCTGGTCGTAGGCCGGGTGGGCGGTGTTGAAGATGATCTCGGTGATGCCCCCCGGCCGCTGCTCGACCTTGAAAAAGGCATAGCCGTCCAACTCCGCGTCCACGAAGATGACCCGCTTCCCCCGCTTCTCCACGGCGTCCGCGATCTCGTTGGCCGCGCGTTCCGGATAGTTCTTCCGGTTGACCAGGTCGTCGACCAAGCTCTGCTTCGCTTCGTCGTCGAAGACCTGGTTGTCCTGCTCGGTCTTATAGCCGCTCTCCGCCCGTTCCTTGAACTTGGTGGAAGCGCGGTCCTCCACGGAGGTGTCCTCATGGCGGCGGCCGCCGCCCGAACGGAGGCCCTTGGTCTGGTCCTTCAGCCGCGCACGGACATGCCTGATCTGGTCGTGGATGTACTGGGCGATGTCCATCAGCTCGGCGCGGGGATCCCCCTCCTCGCGGAGCCTGTCCTTGAGTTCCTTGTAGTGCTCCCCGGCTTCGGCCTCCGATTCCCAGTCGAATTGAGCCATAGCGGAAAAAATCGTGGCTGCCTGCTTGTTGTTCGGGACGCCGAACACCTCGTCGAGGGCCGGCGGGAACTCCACCTCCACTCCCCACCAACGCTCCACCGGGTCGTATCCGTTCGCCCAACCCGGATCGAGGTCGAGTTCGCGGCCGGCGCGGAGGATGGAGACGCCGATGTTCTTGGCGGCATGCTTGCCGTAGGGCTGGTGACCGCGGTCGGTACCGCTGTCCGGGACGGTCTCGGGACGGGCCCAACTGATCCGGACGAACACGTTGTGGTTCATCCCCCCGAAGGGGACGAGGAACTCCTCGTCGGGTCCCCACGGCTGGAACATGGACGAGCTTACGAACGGCGCCGGAGTTGAGGACGGCGTCATAAGGTAGAGGGGGTCGTTAACCCTCGCGTCCCTGCCGAAGGTCTCGGTGTCGTTCTCCAGCGCGACGAGCCGGATGGCCACCGTGCCGACCCCGATGAACTTCCTGTACATCCGACCGGCCAAAGCCTCGGTGTTCTCCAGGGTCGACTTTGCCCCGCGCCAAGTCAGCCGATGTTCGTCGAAGCCTTGCCAGAGGACAAGGGTGCCGGTGGTGCCAAGGCTTCTCGCCCTTGCCCGCCATTCGGGCGGCAAGGGGGCATGGATGGGTTCGGGGACCTTCATCAGACGCCCCGCCTCGATCTCGTCGACGTCGAGGTAGGTCCGCATTGCGTTGTCGGGCCCGCTTTGCCAACTCCACACGTCAAGCCTGCGGCATTGCGAGATGGATGAATTGGGAAGGCCCATACCGAACCGGCCGATCCCCGAACGGTCGTTGAGGTGGCTGCCGTTGCCGAATTGGAGCGCCTCGCGGAGGACCTTCGGCGGCATCCCATGGCCGTTGTCGAGGACGCCGATCTGGCTGATGCGAAGGCGCTCGCGCTCGCTGACAAGCTGGCGCTCCTCGATGCAGAATACCTCGACGTCGGTCGCACCGGCCTGCACCGAGTTGTCGATGAGCTCCGCCAAAGCGTAGGCCGTGTTACGGTAGCCGCTGTCGCGCATCGCCTTGATGGCGAGATGGGCCGGAATGATTTCCCCGTCCATCCCGACCCGAGGGGCTTCAGCGTTCATTCCAGACGTCCTCCCAATTCGTGAATGCATCCGCGACACTGCCGAAGCCGGGAAGCTGCGGATCGACGACCGTGACGATCTCCGCCTCCGCGTTTCCCCCGGCCCTAGTGCCCCGCGTGGCCCTTCCAACCATCTGGCTGAAGAGCACAAGCGACCGCGTGGGCCTTGCGATGATCGCGGCGCTCGTTGCCGGAGCGTCGAACCCGGTCGTGAGCACCCCGAAGTTGCACAAGACCATGGGACGCGGGTTCCCGCTCCTGAACCTCCTGATGACGCGCTCGCGCGAGGCCGGGTCGGTCTCACCGGTGACGACGTCCGACTCGTGTCCCCTTGCCGAAAGGATGGCGGCCAAAAGCCGAGCATGGCCCACGGTTGTGGCGAAGAGGATAATCCGCTTGTGGCGATTGAGCAACTCCTCCGCCGTGGAAATTATCCGCAGGTTGCGCCGCTGGTCGTCCGCCAGTCGGTCGAGAAGGGCTTGGGGCAGGTCGAGGGCGTCGGCCATGGCGGCGATATCCGCGTCCCCCACCCGGAGCCCGGATTCGGAATTGAGGGTCCTGAATTTGGGGCGGGCGAGGTAACCTTCGGCGATGAGGTAGTCAACCGGGTTCTCGTAGCCTTCGACCTCAAGCATCACCTTCGCGTTGCCGAAGAACTCGGCGAGCCGCGCGTCCGCGTCCACGTCCGCCCACGTCCTGCCGGGGGTCGCGGTCAGTCCCAGCAGCGCGTTCCGGGGGCGTTTGGTGTGGAGGGCGGTGATCAGTGCGGCGTAGGTCGGGGCGATGGACTGGTGCGCTTCGTCCACCACGGTCAGCGTCGCCCGGTCCCCAAGCTTCAGGAGCAGATTCGGATCCCGCTGGGACAACGAATGCAGCTTCCCAAGCCCGGCGACGACCAGCCCGTCCCGGGCCTCTTCCAACCGAGGGCTGTGGTCGCCCCAGAACCTATGGAGGGCGACGGGACGGTTCCCCAATGCTCCCCACGCCTTCTCGAACTCGGAGGCCGCCTGGTCCAGAAGTTCGGCGCTCTGGGCGAGCCAGCAAACCAGCGAAGGGCCGCCGACGGAAAGGTGCTCGGCCACGACGTGCATGGCCGTCCGAGTCTTGCCGGCGCCGGTGGGCATGTGGAGGACGACCTTGCGGGGAACCTCCGCCAGCGCCGCATGGACCCGACGCGCCGCCTGCCGCTGGTGGTCGAAAAGACCGTAGGTGGGCGGGACCTCCATTGAGGAAGGGCGTTGGCCGCCGCCGGCCCGGGGATCGACCACGACGCCGAAAAAGGACATCAGGACGGGCAAAGCGTCTTTCGCGGAGGCCGCTGCGGCAAGGTCGCGGTAGAGGGTTTTGCCGCCCCTCACACCCAGGCGCGCAGACAGTTCCCTGGCCTTCGGCAAGGGCAGCATGTCGATCAGGCTGTTCCGGACATCCGGATCCCGGAGGGACCGTTCAGGGTCAAGCGTCCGGGCGGCAAGGTTCCTCAGCCCGGCAAGCGAAGCCAGCTCGGGATCGAGGACTTCAAGCACACCGACAGCCCCTTCGCCGACGAGCGTGCGGAGTGACCCTTCGGGGGCCTGGTCGAGAAGGTTGCGAATCGATATCCCCGGGGCTGAGTCCATCCCCACCTCACTTGTGGCAGCTGATGCAGACCTTAGCGGACCCGTAGAGGAGGTCGAGGTCAAGGGGTTCGGGCGTCATGCGGAGGGGATTCGGGATTACCTTGTCGCGCAGGCGGGCGACGCGCCGCTCATGGTCCTCCCTGATCTGGCTGATCCGCTCCGGCCGCGCGAGCTCATCCAGCGACTCCCCTTGGCTCCAGGTGAACGGCGAACCGTGGTCGACTGCATTCTTCTCGTAGGTCTTGGCCGCCTCGAACGCGTCCGGGTGCTCCTCCATGAGCCGCACCCATTCGATTTTCTGCTGGTAGAAGCAGAAAGTGCAGCCGCTTCTGGACCGCCACCGGTAATAATCGGGGAGCCCGACCCCTGACGCGTCGAGGAGTTCGAGGACGCCTGCCTTGTCGATCCCGCTCTCCCGGAACGGAAGCAGCACCGACAGGTTGGGGTGGGTGGATGAATAGCCTTCCCGGTAATCCTCGTCCGACCTGATCGCCACGTAGCTGACCGCCTTTCCGCCCGCTTCGAGATAGGGCCAGATCCATTCCTCGAAGGGTCGGATCTTCAGCTGTCTGGTGCACCAGCGAATCTTTGGGGACGGGAGGAAGTGCTTGTACTGCTTGAGCCAGAAATCGAAGTCCCGATCCGGGTTGAGGCGCTGGATCGTCTTCCCCAACCGCCCTTCAAGCCGCCAGAGGAACTCGTAGACCTCGGGAAGCTCCTTTCCGGTGTCGGTGAAGAAATACTCGATGTCCAGTTCTGGGTGCCTCTCGCTCATGTGAAGGGCCAGGGCGGCGCTGTCGCGGCCGCCCGAAAGCCCTAGGACGTGCCTGGTAGGCAAGCCTCTCACCGTTTCCCTCCGCCCGCAGCGGCCGGCGTGGCGTCTTCGTCGCCGGACGCCTCCAGCAGGCGGGCGCCGAGTTCGGCCACGGCGGCAAGCGCGACGTCCCTCTCGACCCTGCCCTTGGCGATGACTGAAAAAAGTTTGGCGGCCAGCAGATCCACTTCGCGCCGCTGGTTCGCCCCGACGGTGAAATCCGGCATCAGGGGCGTCGGCCGGTCAGGGTCGCTGATGTAGATCGCCATGGCCGTCCGCCGGTCGGTCCTGCCGCTGACGTGGGCCAACCCCTCCGCCTTGAGGAAATCCTGCGCCAGCGACGCGACCTCGACGCGTGCCTGGGCGACGTCCCTGTCGACCCAATCCCGCGGCGGCCGGTTGGCGGCGAGGCTTCCGATCCCCTCGATCTCTTCCTCAGCGCCGGAATAGTCGATGAGGCGTGTCGCGAACGCATCCAGACGGTAGTTCCCCGTCAGGCCACGCACGGTCTCGGCCCGACGGTGCAGTTCCGCGAGTTCCTCGGGGGCGTCGCGGACCCTCAGCTCCCGCAGCATCACGGCCTCCAGCTCGCGAAGCATCGCAGGGTAGGCGCCAACGAGTTCGGCGAGACCGCCGCTGACGGCCCGCACCACCTCCCCAGCGTCGGGTTCTCCGACGCCGTCCAGCCCAAAAACCTCCGGCAGGTCATCAAGTAGGAACTTGTTCGGGTCGTGGGCCAGCTTCGCTAGGTTGCGGACCTTGAAGGCGGTCGGCGACAGGCTCGTGGTCTTGAGGACCCACGGACGCAACCCGGTCACCAAGCCCACAAGTCCCCGCGCCACCTCAAGCGGCTCGAAGAAGCCCTGGGCGGCCGCCACCTCGCCGCGCTGTTCGGACACTGCGTCCGCGACCCCGGAGAGCACCTTCCGATGGAAGTCTGAAATGGAGCTCCAGCGTAGGCGGACCGCCGAGGGTTCCTGCGCGAGGCGGTCGACGAGAAGGGCCGTCAGCTTCGGCTGGAACGCGCCGTCCAAGTAGACCGCGAGGCTATCTGCCTTGGAAAGCAGGAAGGCCACGGCCAGGACCGGGAGAAGGCCGTCCTTCACGCCGAACGGCGGCGCCTGCCACGCGGCAAAAAGCTGGCCGAGATCGACCCCGGTCTTGCCCGCGGCCCTGAACATTTCTTCGGCCGCCCACCAAAGCGGGTCCAGGCCTGCCGGGTCGCTCGCAGACGGCTCGGTGAAGCCATGCTGGCCTGTGCCGATGGGGCCATGCAGGCCCGTGGCCTCCAGCAGCGACGCGAAAAGCCCGCCCTCGGCGGGAAAGCCTTCGATGCCCAACCTCGGGAGCCCGGGGTTTTCAACCATCGCCTTGATGAGAGCCTTTTGAGCGGCCACCGCGTTGCTCGACGGCTTCAGCCGGTTGAGGAGTTCGTTGCTGATGCGGGGGGTATTCGGGAAGCGGGCTTCGGCGATCTGCGACGCGGCTGCGTTCAGGCCTGCGAGGCCGGCGCGTCCGGAAACGGAGAGCAGTTCGCTGTCGCCACCTATCTTGGCGACCCAGTCGGCGGACAGGAATGCCTGCCGGACCCGCTCCTCAAGGTCGGCGGCCGACCGCGCGATCCGGGCGTCCACCTCGCGGCGAGCGACTGCGTCACCGCGCAGTTCCGCGCGGTCCGACCGCACGGCTTCCAGCGCCAGGAGTTCCGCCGCGATCTCCCTGATGGAGAAGCTGTCCCGCGCCCAGCCGACGGCCACCGGGGTGTCCCCGACGGCTTCGGCGGCGGACCGCCACAAGCGCTTGGCCCGCGCTTCGGCCTCGCCTTCCATCCCGATGAGCAGCAGAAAAAGCCCGTCCGCGCCGTTCCGTGGCCGGTAGCGCCGCACCCATTCCTCGCCCTCGGAGAGGGGCGCGATGTCGACGTCGAACCACCTCAACGCGCCAGTCTCGTGATAGTGCCTCTTGGCGAGGATCGGCTGGAGCATCGCCATGGCTCTGAGGCGGCCGAAGTCGATGCCTGTCATCCGGGCTGCGGCCTGGTCGACCGCCGCGTCGATGTCGAAGTCGCTGCCTGCGTAGATCGCGTAGGCGCCCAGGTGCCGCTTGAAGATCACCACGGACCATTTGCGGAGTTGGTCCAGCATGCGGTCGAGCTGTCCGGCGCTGAAGTGCGGCAGAGAGAACGTGAGGACCTCGGGGGTCGGAAACAGCCCGGAGCGTTCCTTGAACAGGTCGATGACCGCAATGGTCTTGATGAGTTCGAGGTGGTCGAGGTCCCCGCCGTTCGCCTCGCAGCGCTCGATGGCGTCCACCGCCAGCGACCACCTGTGGCCGTCAGGAGAAGCGAGGATCGAGGGCTCCAGGTTGGCCCGCAGGTAGTCCCACAGCAGCGGGGGGCGGTAGGTAAGGCCCGCGTCCGAGGGGGTGGCCTTCAGGAATTCCTGGAAACCATAAGGCTCTGCCGAGTTTAGGAAGCCGAAGACGCTCCGCTGGTTCTGCCCGAACCGCCGCCGCGACAGCGGGCCGAGCAGGCCGGCGACGACCGGATGGAGCGGCCAGCAGGCGGCAAGCTCGTCCCCCAAGCCGGTGGAAGTCCCCGGGCGGTTCTTGCGGATTGCGTCGGCGATGCCTTCAGGAGCTGGATTGCGGGGCGGAGTGACGGAAGAGCCGATCGCCCGCGCGATGAGGGCCACCTGCTCCTCGCCCGCGACGTTGATCGGGATGTCGATGAAGCGGCCCTGGATCTTGAGCCATTCATCCCGGGCCTCGCGCGTCAGCCGGCTGCCGTAGTCGTCGAACGCCTGATGGAGTATCCCTACGATCATGAGGCGCTTGCCGCACCGGTTGGCCGTCTCTGCCAACTGCTGGAACACGTAGACGTCCGTCGCTCCGGAGGCGGCCTGCTCCAGGAACTTGCCCATCTCGTCGATCACGACAAGCAGGCCCGCGCCCGGGACCGCGGCGGCGGCGTCCATGAGCCTTGTGGGCAGGTGGTCGGAAGCGCGCTTCCTGGCCCGCGGAGGCAGGGCGGCGTCCAAGGCTTCGGCGATGGTGGCCTCGGGATCGCCCCTGCGCCCGACGACGGGGACCACCGTCCACCCCTTTTCGCCGGCCCCCATGAAGGTCTCGATGCGTTCCGCCGTCCTCGCGCCTATGGCGGACCTCGCCCGCTCGCGGAGCCCGCCCGGCGGACCGACGAGCGAGGCGAGCGCGACCGCCAGGCTGGACTTGCCGCTCCCGTAGGGACCCGTCCAAGTGAATGCGCCGTGCCCGGTTTCGGCGAACTGCCGCCCCATGGAAAGGAGCGCCTCGGCGATCGACGGAGGGCAGATGAAGCCTTCCAAGGCGTCCCTGTCGCCGAGGTCAGCATCCACCCTGACCGATTTGCGGAAACGCCTGTCCACGCGAACGATGTCGGACAGCGTCTTCATGCCGCCCTCGCATGCATGGCTTTGGCGATCGATGCGGCAACGAGATCCAACGGCTTCACAGAGGCAACGTCATGGGCGTAGACCTGCCTCATCCCGGTGCTCTCATCCCAACGGATCGCCCCCTTGGTCAGGTCGGCCATCGCGGCAAGCCGGTCTGCGACGGACTCCTCGTCAAGCATGAAGACCCTCCCGGGCGAGCCGGGCTCATGAGTGACGGCTTCGACCGTGAACTCGCGTCGGGTCGGATACAGCTGCGTCCAGAAGGAATGGAGGCCGTAAAGGAAGACCTCGTCTGGAAGGGTCGGCTTAGGCCCCCGGCGGAACCCGAAGGCCGAACCGACGCCCAATGGCTGGAGTAGGCCCAGTTCGCACAGTGGTGATTCGAGATTGTCCTCATGCGCCCCCCGGCCGGAAGGGGATTTGGCGAGATAGGTGCGGACGAAGCATTCCACGTCGCGTCTGACCGTGGTTTCGGTGATGCGGGATTCCTTCATCCGGCCCGCTTCGCGGAGGGCGGCTATCCTCCTCATGAGGCGAAGGGTCAGCAGGTCGCGGTCGACGGCCGGCTCGTTCAGTTCGTTGAACGCCCAATACCAGGTCGTCGAACGTCCGGGAGCCGAGGCGAGGTGCCAATGGACCAGCCAAAGGGACGCTGGATGCTCCAGGTAAGGATCGCCGCCCCCGAGCAGGGCGTCCCCGAGCAGGGTCGGAACGGGCCGGCCGACCCTCTGCCCGTCCTCGTCCTCAATGGCAAGGACCCCCACCGCCAAGGACCAGTGCCGCATGGAGGCGACCATGTTCTTGCCGACACCAAATACAGCTATCGCCGACTCGTCGGTGAAGACGGACCTCGGGTCGCATCCTTCCGCTTCCAGGGCACGCTTTACTTCGTCGTAAGACTTCTTGAGCCACCCGTATCTTAACGGAAACGTCTCGTGTCCTGCGAACTGCAGCTTGAATCGCTCTTCGTCGAGTAGGCTTCGCGCCATGGTGGGTCCGGACTGGATGTGGAGGCCAGTTGAACGTATGCCCAATGGGGGGTATCGTCAACATCGAGCGACTGGCGGCCTCCGCCAGTCCGTAACTCGACCGGAGACGGGGAAGCCGGAATGGCTGACGATGGGCCGCCTGACCGCCGCGCTGAAGGGCGGATGGGCTCGGGAATATACCTCGACTATCAGGCCTCCACGCCGCTCGACCCCCGTGTCACGGAGGCGATGGCACCCTATTGGACCGAGTTCTGCGGCAACGCGCATTCCGGCGAACATGCCTTCGGTTGGGCTGCCGACGAGGCCGTCGAGGACGCCCGCGCGAGGGTCGCCGGCCTTGTCGGTGCAGACCCTGACGAGATCGTCTTCACATCCGGCGCGACCGAGGCCAATAACCTCGCGCTCCTCGGAATGGCCCGTGCCGCCGCCCCGGAAAGGCGAAAGGTCGTGGTGAGTGCTATCGAACATAAGAGCGTGTTGGCCGCCGCCCGGGCCCTGACGGAGGAAGGCTTTGATCTGACGGTCGTCCCCGTCGGCCCCGACGGCGTCGTCGATCGCGGGGCCTTGGCGTCCGCCGTGGACAGCCGCACCGCCGTAGTTTCCGTCATGGCGGTGAACAACGAGGTGGGGACGTCCCAACCTCTCCGTCATATCGCCGATGCCTGCGATGAGGCAGGTGCGCCATTCCATGTCGACGCTGCGCAGGCGATGGCCTTCCTGCCCATCGACGTCGTCGGGACCGGCATCGACCTGATGAGCCTGTCCGCCCACAAGTGCTGCGGCCCCAAGGGTGTCGGGGCAATCTACGTGCGCAGGGGACTGTCGCCGCGGCCGCGGCCGTTGACGTTCGGCGGCGGGCAGGAAGGCGGGCTCCGTCCAGGGACGCTTCCGGTCCCGCTCTGCGTCGGCTTCGGAGAAGCCTGTGCGATCCTGGAGAGGGAACGGGCCAAAGACACCCTGCACGCCGCAGCCCTCAGAGACCGCTTCCTCGGCGAGCTTCGGAGACGGCTGCCTGACGTGAGGGTCAACGGAACGATGGACGGCCGGCATCCGGGCAACCTGAACCTCCACTTTCCCGGTGTTGAGGCGACCCTGCTGCTGAACGCACTCCAACCCCATGTGGCGGCGGCGTCGGGTTCCGCATGCACGTCAGGCTTCCAGGAACCTTCGCACGTGCTCCGGGCGATGGGCCTGACGCCTTCCGAGGCGGCGTGTTCGGTCCGCTTCGGAATGGGCCGATTCGCGACGGAAGCGGACATCATGCGGGCGGCGGAGCTCGTGGCCTCCGCAGTGGCGGACCTGCGTCTGGCCGGGGCAGCCTGATCGCTGGGGTCCCTAGCCCGTCTTATTCACGAGTCTGTTGGCGGGAGTGGCATACCGCTTTGAAATGGCGTAAGATTCTGGTGTCTAGACATCATCTTCGCCAGCCGGAAACGCCACACCCGCCATGACCGACCTTACCCTTCTGCCCTTCGCCGTTCCAGCCGTTTCCCGCAACAAGGTGGAGATCGCCTTTGACGGCGGACGGCTTTCCTCGGATGGGGGTGTTGTGCTGCTGCGGGAGGCGGAGCGGCGGCTTGGCATTGCCCGGCGGTTGGCGGCATGCATCCGGGACCGCCGGAATCCCATGCGCATCGACCACACGGTAGAGGACATGCTGCGCCTGCGGATGTTTGCCATCGCCGCCGGCTACGAAGACGCTGACGATTGCGATTTCCTGCGCCACGATCCGGTGTTCAAGATGGCGGTGGGCCGAGCGCCCGAGAGCGGACGGCCGCTGTGCTCGCAACCGACCATGAGCCGGTTGGAAAACACGCCGTCGCGCATCGAGGTGGCGCGACTGATGGCGGCAATGGTCGATATGTTCTGCGCCAGCTTCGCCCGCCCACCCCAGTCGATCACGCTCGACATCGACGACACCGTGGACGAGGTCCACGGCCACCAGCAACTTTCGCTGTTCAACGCCCATTACGATGCCCGGTGTTTCCAGCCGATCCACGTCTACGACGCCGCGACCGGGCGTCCGGTGGCGGTGATCCTGCGCCAGGGCGCGACACCCACCGGCCGCGAGGCCCGTACCGTGCTCAAGGCGCTGGTTCGCCGCATCCGCCGCCATTGGCCGTGCGTGCGCATCACCGTGCGCGGCGATTCCCACTACGGCCGGCCCGAGGCCATGGCATGGTGCGAAGCCAACGGCGTCGATTACATCTTCGGCCTGGCCGGCAATGCCGTGCTGCATGGCCTGGTCCGCGACACGTCCGACGATTTGTGCGTAGGGGCGCCGAAGCCCAGGCCGACAAGCTGCGCACCCACGTTGAAATCTACTACGGCGCCAAATCGTGGAAACAGACCCGTAAGGTGATCGCCCGCATCGAAGCTTCGACCAAGGGGCTCGACAACCGCTACATCGTCACGTCGCTGCCCGGCCCGGCCGAGGCCCTCTACGAGGCCACCTACTGCGACCGCGGCAATGCCGAGAACTGCATCAAGATGCACAAGGCCCAACTGGCTTCTGACCGCACGTCCTGCCGCAATCCGGTCGCCAACCAGTTCCGCCTGATCCTCCATACCGCCGCCTACTGGCTGATGCTGGCCTTGCGCGAGGCCATCCCCGCTTTCCTGCCGATGAAGACCGCCGAATTCGCCACTCTGCGCCTGAGACTGCTGAAGATCGCCACCCGCGTCGTCGAGAAGGCTGCCCGCATCCGCATCTTCCTACCCACGGCATGCCCAGATCAGGCCATCTTTCGCATGCTGGCCGGACGCCTCGCCGCCGCAGGGCCCTGACCGACCGGGCTGCGTGCCCGCACAGAACCCACCACCTCGTAACCAGCAGCCATTCCCCCCATTGCCAACCCGGTGCCCTCTCGGCGCCGCCCGTCGCGCTGCCAGGACATAGCCGGCCGGCCTATCTGGAGGAGCCTGATGAATAGGACGGGCTAACTGTGAAGGCGACCGGTATGGTGTAAGCGTCCACCGCCGACTACAGTCGGCGGTGGACGCTTACGACCGAAGAAACGGCTGAACTTCGAAACCGCATGCAGGTAGGATCGCTGCGTCGCAGGCGACAGATTGCGGACGGTCATGTCCTCGATCATGCGGCGACGCAGAGGGCTGATTTCGGCCATCTGGGGCTCCTGTCGGAAGAAGGTGGTCGTTGGAAACCAGCCTTCTTTAAGACAGGAGCCTCTCGCCGTCCGGTTGCCATCCTACTGCGGAGCGGTTTCGTTCAATCGTCGGCGTGAGTCCGGCGTTCTGCTCAGCGGTACGAACTGACCCATCGGCGGTAAAGCCACCTGCTTTCCACCAAGTGAGTCAAGCAAATGGCTCGCCGGTCTCGCCGGTATGAGTTCCTCTGGAAGCCGGGCTCGGCGGACCAACGGGGAGGCGAGGGCAACGACCGGATCGGGATGGTGAAGCTCGAAGCGGTGAGACGTTCCGCCGCCCCGATCACCATGCCTGTGGGGTGGTGCCGATGGTGCCGAGAATAGGAGGCCCTGCACGATGACGGCGGCGGCGGCGGCAAGCTGAGGATCGCCAGGACGCTGGGAATTGGGGGCAGCGTCATGACTGCGGGCAGGAACTGTCGGTGACGACGGTGATGCCGTAGGTACCAGCCGGAAGGGCCCTGCCGGTGGTCAGAGCGCCACCGACGACCGGTATGACGTCGCTGTAGAACCAGCGATCTTGCGCGATGAGGAAAAGTAGGGCGGTCGTAGCGGCAGACGCGCCGCCCCTCGGCATGTTGACGACCAATTTCTGGTCCTCGGGCAAGGTAACGGCAGCAATGGGCTTGACCTTGGTGGGGGCAGCGGCGGTGTCCGGCGCTCGAGAACCGTTGCGCAGCAGGGGGATGGATTGATCGTATCCGGCCAGAAGCGACGCCGCCTCCGCCCCCAAGTTTCGGGAGACGCTGGCGAGCACCGTTCCCCCACGTTCCGCCAAACTGTAAGAGATCTGGTCGAGCGGTGCAAGAAGCTGCAAACGGCTGGCCGAGGGGCCCAGTGGAAGCCGGCAGCCGTCTGCCAGTGTCGCTCCGCCCCGCAAGGAGTACTCGTGCCGGGCGCCATCCTTGCGCATAAGAACAATCGACAGATCATTGAGTTTATCGCTCGAAGGAGCAACGACACGTACTTCGGTCGTCAGATTTGGCAAAAGTGAGATGTCGATGACGTAGCGCTCCGGCGCCGCGTGACCTGGGTGGGTGGCGGCAACTGTGATTAGCAGCCCGGCGAGAGCCAGAACTATTGGCTTTGCAATCCCCAACGGCTTTCGCATCCTCGAAACTCCCGAGATCCCGAACAATTTGAAAATGGAGACTCCAAGCCGACCTGGTCGAATCCCCTCGTTTGACTTCGCTCAGCATGGATTATCTGAAAGAAATTTTCACGGTCATAAAATATGTAGCTCTTATCATCGCGAGCAAGCATAAATACTATTGAATGGCTACTGCGTCCGGCATCCGTCACATAGCGGATGCTTCCGACCGGAAAGTGGTAGAGCCGGCCGAGGACGCCATGAGTATAGGGCAGAAAGAACGCTTCCACGGCAGCGAACAGAACGGACAGGGCCAGAACGGCCCGCTGCATGCGATTGCTGGGCTGACCAATGGCGAGACATACCGCCCCGACTACCATTGCGGACCCGAAAGCCATGAAAACAATCGTCACGAAGACCGCGACACGCAGATTGCCGTGCCCATCGGCTTTGTCAAACTGGAACAGCCGCTCGAATCCCTCGCCGCCACCGGCGCGGTCGATGAAATGGGCGAGGCGAGACAGGTGCTTGTCGCGTTCGAGATGGCCTCCCGCCTTCTGGTCGTCGAGCATTGCGGCGGCCACGCTCTCGACCACCGGACGTTGATTTGTCAGCATAAGCGTATTACGAACTGTCAAAAGTTCCGCCTGGATGTACAGCAGAGCGAACGCCCCAAGGAGCCCAGCAATGCCAACGTGCTCAATGGCGACGAGGTGAATCGCGGCAACTTTCCCCTTGGTTCGTAGGGCGATCAGCATCCCCGCGACCGAGAAAAAAGTAGCGAGCCAAACCCAGGAGGCTCGCCACGCGGCAAGGAACTCGATTCCGTCGCTCAGGCCACTCCAGCCGGCCAGGAGCATCTGGGCGAGCGTCGCGAAGAATATCCCTCCCTGTTCGGAATAGAACTCCACCGTGCGCTGCATCGGTGGAACGCCCAGAACCCGCTCGAAGGCCAAGATCGACACGAATCCGCTGATGTTAACTGCCCCCAACACGCCGAAAGACGACCAAAGGGCTTTTGAAATCCTTGACATGAGCACTCAATCTCCCATCAGGATGAAGCCGCCCCAGAAATAAGCGGACGAATACTCTGGTCGGAGGCGCCGCAGATCCTCCTGGGCCCCGGCCAAAGCACTTTCAGCGTCGCTGTCTCGCAGGCGTTCAAGGAATTGCGTGACCAGAATTCGTGTGGCGTTGTTCTCGATGGGCCACTGCGTCACAAGAAGGCGTCGCGTCCCGATAGAGAAAAAGGCGCGAGCCATGTCCGAAAAGGCCTCCCCGTGTTCGGCGAGTTGCGCGGTGGACTGAGCGGTATTGCAAGCCGATAGGATGGCCAACTCCGCCCGCGTATTCAGCGTCTGGACGATTTCGTAGCTTTCCAGACGACCATCACCAAGTTCAAGCCCGAGAAAGCCGTCTTGGATGGCCGCGTGCGTGGCGAAGTGCAGCACGCGCGCCTCGGCGATGGCAGCGGACTGACGGATGATATCGGCCTTGCCGGCATCGGTCACCGCGACCGCACGGCGCGTTCCACCGTCCATAAAAATGGCGGCATTGCGGACCTCGTCGTTGGCGCCGATTAAATCCGGAAGTGGAGGCGTGAACCTCTCCCGCGCAAAACCCACGTAGGGCACTTGGTGTACAACGTGGTGCTGTGTGGTACGCAGGTGCCGGAAGATTCCTCCCGATGGCACATAGGTGACCGCCATTCGCTGCCCCAGGCGCTTGCCCTGGAGGGGAAGCAACGCAAAAGGAACCCCCGCTAGATTGCCGTCAACGCTCAACAGCAGTCGGTTGACGCCGGCTAGGTCGATCCGCCCCAGCAGGGCGCGCGCGAGACGCTGCCCCACCTCGTTTTCACGCGCCGCGTCTTTGGTCCGGAGGGCTTCGCGATATGCCGCCACTAGGTTCCGGATGACCAATGCATCCTCGCCGGCAAGACCAACCACCGGAGAACCGTCGTTTCGGACCTGCACGAATACTGGTTTGCGGCCGTCCATGACTGTCAGGAAGCTGACGTAGGACTCTCCCGGCCGCAAAAGGCTGCGGATGTCCTTCAACGTCGGATCGTGCAGGCCGGAGGCAATGGCGAGTGACGGAGCGGTCGCGATGATATCCCCTCCCAAGTCGGCCAGTCGGGAATCAATGGTCGCGGGTGGCAGGGATTGGAACGAATTGAATTCCGGTATCCCGAGCCGGTTGCTTTCTCGGGCAATCAGGAGGGCCTTCTGTTCGGCAAGCTTGGCCATCAGTGCTGCGCTATCCGGACCGCGCACTGCGTTTCGTGTCGCCGCCAGCCGGAACAGCCGCCCCTTAATCTTCTCCATGACCTGCCACGCCAGTTCGGGGCAGAATTCAGGACCAGCTTTACGGCAGATCTCCGGACGGACTCGTTGCGTGTTTTCCGCGAATCGGACAAGATTCCGCCACGCCGGCAGCAGTGCTGCCGTCTCCTCAAGCAATTGCTGATCGGATTCGCCAGAATCTACTACGGCGAACCGGGTGACCGTATTGACGAGGGGCTTCATCAACTCGAATGCGTTTCCGAAATCGTTGGTGTTCCAATAGCAGACCGCTCGGTTGTAATACGCGACAGCCACCAGTTCGAAGTCGCCGATAACACGGCCAGCGCGGATAGCCATTTCGGTGAATTTTCGTTTGCCTTCGGCCTTGCCATAGCAAGGATAGCTAAAGAAAATCGCCTGGGCTGTGATGTATTGTTCCACTACTTCGAGCCGGCCTATGCCCTCTATAATGGCATCCTCGCAATGGCCTCCCTTCTTTCCTTGCGCGTTGATGCAAGATTGCGCTGCGACAATCAAGTCTCCCGCAGCGCGCGAAATGAACGCCGAATGAGATTGGCCGCCTGAATCCGACTGCAACTGCAACGCGCCTGAGCCGTCAATTCTCAGCACCTGTTCCGCGCGAGGACTTCCCCACGGCGAAAAGAGGACGACAGGGACAAGCATCAGAACTCGCCAATAATTTTTCTTCGTCAACGCTCACTCCCATGGTTCTTACCTGGGGTATCGGTTCCGCTGCAAACTGAGACGCCGACGGTCCGCGAAACCAGCGCATGGCCGATGGCCGAATTGTCGGAGATCGCAGTCATGATCATATCAGGTACGCGGCCGGGCCGGATCGTGTCCCAGGGAGTGGTGTAGGAGCGGCGAGGCCGTCTCGATCTCCGGCGGGTTGGGCCGGGCACGTCAGGCGGCCACGGCGCGCAGCCCGACCAGGGGATCATCGCCCAGGTGGGCGATGGTTTCCAGTGTCATGTAGCGGGCGCGCTGGACGGCCCATTCGTCGTTCTGCTCCAGCAAGATGGCGCCGATCAGCCGGGTGATGGCCGCCTCGTTGGGGAAGATGCCCACGACGTCGGTTCGGCGCTTGATCTCGCCGTTGACGCGCTCGATGGGGTTGGACGAGGCGGAAGCCGACGTGCTGGCCTACAGTTCCAGCAGGTGCGACCGTCGATGCGCACCGTTGTCTCGTCGGAGCACACCACCCGCGAGCGACGCAGACGGGCGAGGATCGCCCCACTGCCCTTGCGCAAATTGGGAATGCGAAGATTGTCAATCGGCGTCCAAAATTGACCCCCTCGAAGGTCATTATCGGCGTCGAATTTTGACCCCCCCCCCCCGATGCTGGAGGCGGGCCGTCCAGGTAGTCCATAGGAGGGACCCGCGCGCGCCCGCCACGTTCGTCGCAAAGCTGGGGGTGGGTGCGCGTGGGAGGTCCCTGTGGGCCCCCCTGGGCGGCCCGCCGG
>JADGAL010000389.1 GCA_015232025.1 Alphaproteobacteria bacterium | reverse complement strand
TCGGTGACCGTGTCTATCGCCGCCGAGACCAGCGGGATGCCCAGTTCGATCGAGCGGGTGAGCCGTGTCCGGGTGTCGGCCTGGCCGGGCAGAACGTTGGATTCCGCGGGCACCAGAAGCACGTCGTCGAACGTCAGGGCTTCTTTGATTTGCATGCCGCCTCCCAGGTCCAGAGCAGGCGCGACATCATACACATTCGGCCGGGGATGCCAAGGGCGCCCGAGGGGGTGGACCATCGCCCCCCCAAGCCCCATCTCGAAAGCCCATCCCGAGACGAGGTGACGATGCCCACCACCTGGATCCTGGTCGCCGACGGCGCCCGCGCCCGCATCTGGACGTCCGAGCGGCCGCGCCATTTGGAAACGACCTTCTCGCACGATTTCGCGTCGCCGGTTCGCAACCATGCCAGGGAGGCCGGCAGCGACCGCCCCGGCCGCACCTTCGACAGCGCCGGCCAGGGCCGCCACGCCATGGAGCCTCCCACCGACTGGAAGGATAACGAGAAACGGGAATTCGCCCGCGCCTTGGCCGAAAGGCTGCGCGAGGGCGTGCTGTCCAACGCCTGCGACCGCTTGGTGATCGTCGCGCCGCCGCAGTTCCTGGGCCTGTTGCGCGGCCAATTCGACAAGGAGACGGCGCGCCTCGTCGAGGCCGAGATCGGCAAGGACCTCACCCATCTGAGCGCGGGGCACGAATTGCTGCCGCATCTGGAAGACGCCCTGCGCCCCCATCCGCGGCCCTGAGGGGGCAGGATTATCCAGCCGCCATTGAGGCGGCGGCCAAGGGCGTCGGCACGACGCCCGCCCGGCGATGGACGAACAAAACCAAAGCAAGGCCTGATCCGACGATGTCGGATCAGGCCTTCCTAAAACCCATGGCGACCACGTAGGTCTCGGAGGATTCGGCGCGGCTGGCGGCCGGCTTGGCGTGGCGCACCGACGAGAACGACTTTTTCAACTGGTCGAGCAGGCCCTTCTCGGCGCCGCCCTGGAACAGCTTGCAAATGAAGGCGCCGTCCTCGGCCAGCACTTCGGTGGCGAATTGCAGCGCCGCCTCGGCGAGGCCCATGATGCGCAGATGGTCGGTCTTGGGATGGCCGGTGGCGGGGGCGGCCATGTCGCTGAGCACCACGTCGGCCTGGCCGTTCAGCGCCTCCTTCAACAAGGCGGGGGCGTCGTCGGCCAGGAAGTCGTGCTCGAGATGGATCGAGCCGGCCACCGGCGACCACGGGCTGATGTCGATGCCGACCACCTTTCCACCCTTGACCCGCTCGACGGCGACCTGGGTCCAGCCGCCCGGCGCGGCGCCCAGATCGACGATGCGGCCACCCGGTTTCAGGAAGTGGAAGCGGTCGTCGAGTTGCATCAGCTTGAAGGCGGCGCGCGAGCGCAGGCCCAGCCGCTTGGCTTCGATCACGAAGGGGTCGTTGAGTTGGCGGCTGAGCCAGCGCGCCGACGAGGTGGTTCGGCCGCGCGCCGTGCGCACCCGCTCGAACAGCATCCGCCCGCCGCTGCGCCGACCGTTCGCCCCGCCATCACCGCTTCGCGCCGTCATGCCCGCACCGTCTCGTCGTCTTCCATCAGGCCGAACAGGATGCCCTCGCGCACGCCGCGATCGGCGACCCGCAGGCGGCCCACCGGCCAAGTGCGGCAGATCGCCTCGAGAATGGCGCAGCCCGCCAACACCAACTCGACCCGGTCGTCGCCGATGCAGGGATGCAGGGCGCGGTCGCCGTAATCGAGCCCGACCAGCGTGCGGGTCACCCGGCGCAGCGACGAAAAGCTGACCGTCAGCCCGTCGACGGCGGCGCGGTCATAGCGCGGCAGGCCCAGATGCACGGCGGCCAGCGTGGTCACCGTGCCCGAGGTGCCCAGCATCTGCGCCGAACCGGCGGCCACCGCGCGCGAGGCGCCGCAGGCCCGGTCGAAGGCGGCGAACGAGGCGGCCACCCGGGCCACCACCGCCTCGAAGCCATCGACGCTTTCCAACCGCTCGCCCTGCTGTTCGGCCAGCGAAACCACGCCGACCGGGACCGAGGCCATCGCCTCGATGACCGCGTCGCCGGCCGCGCCGCCGCCCACCCGCACCCACATCAGTTCGGTGCTGCCGCCGCCGATGTCGAACACCACGGCATGGTCGACCCGGCGGTCGAGCAGCGGCGCGCAGCCGGCCAGGGCCAGGCGCGCCTCCTCCTCGGGCGTGATGATCTCCAGCGCGATGCCGGTCTCCTCGGTCACCCGGGCGACGAACTCGCGGCAATTGACGGCGCGACGGCACGCCTCGGTGGCGACGTGGCGGGCCAGCAGCACGCCCCGGCGTTCAAGCTTGGCCGCGCATTGCTTCAGCGCCTCGACCGTGCGGTCCATGGCGTCTTCGGTCAGCCGGCCCGATTCGGCCACCCCCTCGCCCAGCCGCGTGGCCCGCGAGAACGCGTCGATCACCCGGAAGCCGCGCCCGGCGCGGCGGGCCACCAGCATGCGGCAATTGTTGGTGCCCAGATCCAGCGCGGCGAAAAGCTGCCGCCGCGCGCCCGTACCCGAGCCCACCGGCCGTCCCATCTGGCGCCGTTCCCTCGGATACTGGAAATTCACCGCCCACCCGTCATGCCCAAAAGGCCGCCCATCCGACCTCACGAAACGGATATGTTACGGGACAAGGCCCCCGGAACAAAAGCGGGAAATGACGCAACCGTCATTCCGGCCCATTCGAGCCCGCCGAATGCGCGATTGTCCCCTTGCCGCCCCCGCGCGCTTCATGCTAGAAGTCCCGCCTTCGCGAAACCCGCGCCCTGCTGGGGGATAGTTTAGCGGTAGAACTACCGGCTCTGACCCGGTCAGCCCTGGTTCGAATCCAGGTCCCCCAGCCACTCTCCTCGATCTGTCAGCGTCCTTGGCTCTGCGCGGCCCGTGTGTGGGGCGCCCCTCGCGCGGGAAGCGAGAGGCGTGTAATTATTCCTTGTTGCAGAGGGGTGGGCGTCCAATAACCCGAATTCTCTGCCATATCGCTGACCGTTCAACGTGCTTAATGAAGAAACTGAAATAATCAATCTCATCTGCGTTGACGGGGAATACGGACACATGCAGGTCGCCTGATGGCAGTCCAGCGTTGTTGGCGTATGAATTATATGACCAGCCTCCAGAATGGCCACTCTTGCACTCAAAGGCTGAGTCGTTGAACTCGGTAAGACGTACCAACAGACTTCTCTTTGTCGTTTCTCCGACGTAAATGACCTCCTC
>JADGAL010000388.1 GCA_015232025.1 Alphaproteobacteria bacterium | reverse complement strand
AAAGCCGCCGCCGCCGTGGCCGACGATCTGGCCGCCTTCGCCGAACTGCTCCGCGACGGGGCCGAGGGCTTCGAGGACGAGGACGAGGAAACGTGATCCCGCCGCCCAAGACGGCGACGTCAGAGACCGTCAGTCAGTGGCTTGCGCCCCTCGTCGCGCGCCGACAGAATCTCGTCGATGGTGATGGGACCGCGTTGGCGGCGTTGCGCCTTCAGAGCGTCGATCGCCTTTGCGACGTCCGCCCGCTCCACATCGCGCCCGGTAGGCGCTTGGCTTTCGTCCATCGAAGCCTCCCTCTCCAATAAATCCGATTATCCGGCGTCGAGCCCGACGAAGGCAAGGAGTACCCCGCCATGGCCGGCGGAAGGGGCTTCCCCCGCCATTCGGAAAGTCGTTATAGTCGGCCTACCATAACGACAGGACAGGCGACGGGCATGCTGGACCCCTTCGGCCGCAAGGTGACCTATCTGCGGGTGTCGGTCACCGACCGCTGCGATTTGCGCTGCGTCTATTGCATGGCCGAGGAGATGCGGTTCCTGCCCAAGGCGGACCTGCTGTCGCTTGAGGAACTGGAACGGCTGTGCGCGGCCTTCGTCGGGCTTGGCGTGCGCAAGATCCGCCTGACCGGCGGCGAGCCCCTGGTGCGGCGCGGCCTGATGACGCTGATCGGCAATCTGGGCGCCCTGGTGCGGGCCGGCGATCTGGACGAATTGACCCTGACCACCAACGCCACCCAACTGGCCCGCCACGCCGAGGGGCTGGCCGAAGCCGGGGTGCGGCGCATCAACGTCTCGCTGGACAGCCTGGACCCCGAGCGCTTCCGCGCCATCACCCGGCGCGGCGACCTGGGCAAGGTGGTCGAGGGCATCGAGGCGGCGCGCGACGCCGGCTTGGCGGTCAAGATCAACGCGGTCGCCCTGAAGGGCCTCAACGACGACGAGATCGAGCGGCTGGTCGAATGGTGCGGCCAGGGTGGCTACGACCTGACCTTCATCGAAACCATGCCGATGGGCGACATCGATGGCGACCGCACCGCCCATTACATGCCGCTGACCGAGGTGCGCGCCCGCATCGAACGCCGATTCACGCTGACCGACAGCGATCACCGCACCGGCGGCCCGGCGCGCTATGCCGACGTGGCCGAAACCGGCCGGCGGGTCGGCTTCATCACGCCGATGACCCATAACTTCTGCGAATCGTGCAATCGCGTGCGAATCACCTGCACCGGCACGCTTTATATGTGCCTGGGCCGCGACGACGCTGCCGATCTGCGGGCGCCCTTGCGCTCGGGCCTAGGCGACCAGGCCTTGCGCGAGGCCATCCTTTCGGCCATTGCGCGCAAACCCAAGGGGCACGACTTCATCATAGATCGCACCCACGACCGCCCGGCGGTGGCGCGCCACATGAGCGTGACCGGCGGCTGATCGAGACCTATACTGCGCGCATGAGGTTCGAAACCGTCGCCTTCGTCGCCGCCGACAGCGAGGTCGCGCAAAGCGCCCTCAATCGTCTTCGCCATCGCTATGGCCACACCCCGCCCGAGCGCGCCGAGGTGATCGTGGCGCTGGGCGGCGACGGCTTCATGCTGGAGACCCTGCACCGCTATCTCGACCGCGACGTGCCGATCTACGGCATGAACCGGGGCACGGTCGGCTTCCTGATGAACGTCTATCGCGAGGACGGCCTGACCGAGCGCCTGGAGCGCGCCGAATGCGTGGCGCTGCACCCCTTGCGCATGAAGGCGGTCACCACCGACGGCCGGGAATTCGACGCGCTGGCCATCAACGAGGTGTCGCTGCTGCGCGAGACCCGCCAGGCCGCCAAGATCCGCATCCGCATCGACGGCCGGGTGCGCCTGGACGAGTTGGTCTGCGACGGCGTGCTGGTCTCGACGCCGGCCGGCAGCACCGCCTACAACCTGTCGGCCCACGGCCCGATCATCCCGATGGGGGCCGGGGTGCTGGCGCTGACCCCGATCAGCGCCTTCCGGCCCAGGCGCTGGCGCGGCGCGCTGCTGTCGCACAAGGCGAACGTCACCTTCGAGATTTCCGAGGCCGAGAAGCGCCCGGTCAGCGCCGTCGCCGACTACACCGAGGTGCGCGACGTGGCCCGCGTCGACGTGCGCGAGGACCGCGAGATCAGCATGACCCTGCTGTTCGACCCCGAGCACAATCTCGAAGAACGGATCTTGGCCGAGCAGTTCCTGCCGTGACTCCGGCTTTGCTGGCGCTGGGGCTGGGCGCGGCGGGCGGCCTGGTCTTCCGCGAGGTCGGACTTCCCCTGCCCTGGATGCTGGGCGCCCTGGCCGCCAATCTGCTGGCCAGCCTGTTCGGCGCCCGGCCGAAGATGCCGGCGCACCTGCGCGCCGTGATGGTCGGCGTGCTGGGACTGATGCTGGGCAGCGCCTTCTCGCCCGCCATGCTGGAGCAGGTGGAACGCTGGCCGGCCGGCATGGCCGCCGTCTTGGCCTATGTGCTGTTGGGCACCGGCATCCTGGCGCTGTCGTTCCGCCGGCTGGCCGGCTACGACCCGGCCACCGCCTATTTCTCGGCCGCCCCCGGCGGCTTGACCGAGATGATCCTGACCGGCACCGCGATGGGCGGTGACGAGCGCACCATCTCGCTGACCCACGCCTTGCGCATCGTGCTGGTGGTGTTCACCGTACCCTTCGCCTTCCGCCTGTTCGGAGGCTATCAGGGTGGTGGCGGCGGGATGCCCGCCAGCTTGGGGCGCCTCGCCGATCTGAACGCCACCGACGCCGCCGTGCTGGCCGCCTGCGCGGTGGCCGGACATCTGGCGGCGCGCGCCATCCGCATGCCGGCCGCCGCCCTGACCGGCCCGATGCTGGCGAGCGCCGCCCTGCACCTCTCGGGCCTCACCGAATCGCACCCGCCGGCCGAACTGGTGGCCGCCGCGCAGGTGGTGGTCGGCGCCGCGATCGGCGCCCGCTTCGCAACCATCCGCAAGGAGGGAATCGCCCGCGAGGCGCTCGCCGCGATCGCCGCCACGGCGCTGCTGCTGGCCCTGACCCTGGGCCTGGCCTGGGCCACCGCCGACCTGTCGGGGCTGCCCCTCGCGGTGCTGATCCTGGCGCTGGCCCCCGGCGGGCTGGCCGAAATATGCCTGATCGCGGTGGCGCTGCCCGCCGATGTCGCCTTCGTCTCGGCCCACCCCTTCGCCCGCATCGTCCTGGGGGTGATGCCGGCGCCGTGGGCGTTCCGGCTGCTGCGGCGTGGTTCGTGACTACGCTCCACGC
>JADGAL010000387.1 GCA_015232025.1 Alphaproteobacteria bacterium | reverse complement strand
AACTCGCGCAGCGCGTCGAGCCCCCGCCCGAGATGCTTCAGCGCCTCGCGACCGCCCTCGGCGACGTGCGGGGCGAGGAGTTCCTGGAACAGGAGGAGTGATTGCAGTGGCTGGCGCAGGTCGTGCGATGCGGCGGCCAGAAACTTCGAGCGTGACTCGACGGCGTCTTCCGCCCTGGCGGTGGCCTCCCTCAACTCCTTTTCCGTCTTGGCGCGGCGGGCGATCTCGCTGGCGAGCAGGCGTTGCTTGCGCCGCAACGCATGGACGGCGATGCCCAGAGCGAGCACCGCCGCCGCCAAAAGGCCGCCGGCCGCGATCGCCATCCCGAGTTCCGAGGTGCTGTAGATGTGAAGCCGCCGGGGCGACCAGCGGTCGATGATCCGGTCGAATTCGCCGCTTTGCTTCAGTTTGCCGACCGCGCGGTCGAGGTCGGCCAGCAGCGCGACGTCATCCTTGCGGACCGCCATGTTTCCGGTGCGCCGTTCGAATGCCGGCAACTGGTCGATGCCGCGGATGTTCAACTCGCGCAACAGGGCGCGCTCGGCCCAGACGTTCGCGGCCAGCGCATCGACCCTTCCGCGCAGGAGCTTGCGGGTGCCGTCGATGGAATCGTCGACCACGACGATTTCGGCGCGCGGCTCCAGGCGTTCCACGAATTCCCTGGCCAGACCACCGCGCGGAACGCCGATTTTCACGCCGGGAGCGGGAACCAGCCCTTCGGCGAAAGGACCGTCGGCGCGCACGAACAAGGCGAAATCGGCGGGCAGGGTCGATTGGGTGAACGCGAAGTCCTTTTCCCGTTCCGGGGTGCGACCTAGAAACCCCAGAACGACGCCTCCGCGTTCCCTGGCGATCCGCTGCGCCTCGCCCCAATTGCCGAGCCGGATATCGGCCGGCCGGCCCAGGGTGCGGGCGACCGCTTTCATCAAATCGACATTGACGCCCACCGGCACGCCGTCGTCGAGGTACTCATAGGGCGGAAGATTTTCGTCGCCGTAGAAAACGATCGGCTCGGCGGCTTGGGACGTGGTGGCGAAGGCGATCAGGCAAAGAACGGCAATCGCGAGTGGCGATAGCGATCTTGCTGGCGGAACGCGAAAGCCGACATTCATTGCGCGATGGGTGTACCATTTGGGGCTCGATCCAATTGCCAGCATCCGACGCGGGGTTGCAACCACAATCAAGCGCTATGGCGGAAGGGGTGGGATTCGAACCCACGGAAGCCATTGAGACTCCGGCGGTTTTCAAGACCGCTGCAATCGACCGCTCTGCCACCCTTCCTTTGAAACGTATTTACCACGTCGACAGGACCGCGGACTAGTGGCGGGGAGACGGTTCGTCGAAATTGGCTTGGCTGGCCACCCCGAAGCCCGGCTGATGATCGCGGGCGGCTCCGGAACAGACCGCGGCGCATAGCGGCCGTCACCGGACCTTTGCGTTTCGCCCGCGGCTTGTGGCAAAAGGAGCGTTCCGGGACCGAAAAGGATCGCATGATGGCTTGTTACGGCGTCGCACGCAGCGTCGCGATGGCGGTTGCGCTGGTGATCTCGATCGGCGCGTGCGACACGGTCGAGGCGGCCGGCCCGCGCGCCCGGACGGCTTCGCCCTCGAAGGAGTTCGCCGAGTGGCTGTCCAACTTGCGCGGCGAGGCGCGGGCCGAAGGCGTCAGCGCCCGCACGATCGAGGCGGCGCTCACCGGCATCACGCCGATCCCCAAGGTTCTCGACCTGGACCGCAAGCAGCCCGAGTCGACCCTGTCTTTCGAACAGTACATGGCGCGGGTGGTCAATCCCGGTCGCATCGACAAGGGTCGCCACGAACTGGTCCGCCACCGGGCGGTGCTCGATGCGGTCGCCAAGCGCTACGGCGTGCAGCCGCGCTTCGTGGTCGCGCTGTGGGCGGTCGAGACGGATTTCGGCCGCATCACCGGCGGATTCCCGGTGGTGCAGGCGCTGGCGACCCTGGCCCATGACGGGCGCCGCTCGGCATTCTTTCGCGGCGAGTTGATCCACGCTCTGAAGATCATCGACGAAGGCCATATCACGGCTGACAAAATGATCGGCTCGTGGGCCGGCGCGATGGGCCAGTGCCAGTTCATGCCGTCGAGCTTCCGTCGCCACGCGCAGGATTGGAACGGCGACGGCCGACGCGACATCTGGGGCACCGTCGACGACGTCTTCGCCTCTGCCGCCAACTATCTGGGGGCGTCGGGCTGGAAGGGCGACGAGAGCTGGGGCCGCGCCGTGCGCCTGCCCGCCGACTTCAACCCCGGCCTGATCGGTTTGGAGACCAAGAAGTCGATCGCCGAGTGGGGCGCGCTGGGCGTGACGGCGGCGGACGGCAAGAAGCTGCCCGACGCGGCGCTGTCGGGATCGCTGATCCGCGGCGAAGGGACCAAGGGGCCCGCCTTCCTGGTGTTCGAGAACTATCGCACGATCCTTAAATGGAATCGCTCGACCTATTTCGCGCTCGCGGTCGGGCATCTTGCCGACGCCTTCGCCAGCCGTTAGACTGCGCGTCACCATCTTTTGGGCTGGCGGAATGGGGGGTGCCACGAGATGTTGAGTTCGATTCGGCCATGGCGCGCGATGCTGCTGCTCGTTCCGCTGGTGCTTCCCGCCTGCGCCGAAAGCCAGCTTTTCGCGCATGGGCTGAAGGGCGCCACGGCCAGCACCGCCCCGGCCGGACACTACAAGGTCGGCAAGCCCTATCAGATCGAGGGCGTCTGGTACTACCCGGCCGAAGACTGGTCCTATGACGAGACCGGCATCGCCTCGTGGTACGGGCCGACCTTCCACGGCAAGCAGACCGCCAATGGCGAGACGTTCGACCAGAACGAGGTGACCGCCGCCCACCGCACGCTGCCACTGCCGGTGCTGGTGCGGGTGACCAATCTTGAAAACGGGCGCTCGCTGGTGGTTCGGGTCAATGATCGCGGCCCCTACGCCCATGGCCGGATCATCGACCTGTCACGGCGTTCCGCCCAGCTTCTCGGCTTCGAGGGCCAGGGGATGGCCAAGGTTCGCGTGCAGATCATGGCCGACGAGAGCAGGGCGATGATCGCCTCGGGCTCCGAGCCGGGCTCGCCCAATCCCGAAGCCGCGCCGCAGGCCATGGTCACCGCCGAGGCGCTGCCCCCGCCACCGCGCGCCGACAAGCCCCGCCAGGAAAGCCCGCCGCCGCCCGCCCAAGCGTCGCAGCGGCAAGATCCGCCGCAGCAGGCGCGACCGGTCCCCGCCGTGCTCGCCCAACCGCTGGAGC
>JADGAL010000386.1 GCA_015232025.1 Alphaproteobacteria bacterium | reverse complement strand
GCTGTCGCGCCGCTATTTCGTGGGCAAGCTGCTGGGCTGCGGCGGCTTCGGCGCGACCTATATGGGCTGGGACGAGAAGCTGCGCGTGCGGGTGGCGATCAAGGAATACTACCCGTCCAGCCTGGCGTCGCGCGCCGAGGACGGGCGTTCGCTGCGCCCCCACGCCGACGACGCCGCCGACCAATTCTATTTCGGCATGGAGCGCTTCCTGGACGAGGCGCGCATCCTGGCCCAGTTCCGCGCCGCCGCCGAAATCATCAGCGTGCTCGATTACTTCGAGGAGAACGAGACCGCCTACATCGTGATGGAGTATGTCGAGGGCAAGCCGCTCAACTTCCACCTCAAGGAAAAGGGCGGCAAGATCTCGGTGGCCGAATGCCTGAAGCTGGTGCTGCCGGTCATCGAGGCGCTGGACGCCGTCCACCGCCAATCGGTGATCCACCGCGACATCAGCCCCGACAACATCTATCTGGCCAGCGACGGCAATGTGAAGCTTTTGGACTTCGGCGCCGCCCGCCACGCGGTGGGCGACCAGACCGGCAGCATGACCGTGGTGCTGAAGCGCGGCTTCGCCCCCGCCGAGCAATATTCCAACACCGGCAAGCAAGGCCCGTGGACCGACGTCTACGGCCTGTGCGCCACCATCTACCGCGCCATCACCGGCCAACCCCCGGTCGAGGCCGTCTCCCGTTGGGAAGAGGACGGCCTGACGCCCCCCAGCACGATGGGCGTCACCATCCCGCCCCACGTCGAAGCCGCCATCATGAAGGGCCTGTCGCTCCGCTGGCAGGAGCGCACCCAGAATATGTTCGATCTGAAGAAGGATCTGGCGGGGAGTTAGGGCGCGATCCGAAAAGGTCCGCGAAACGTCATCATAGACTAACCACCAAGACACCAAGGCCACCAAGAGGCACAAAGAACCAAGTCCCTTGGTGTACCTTGGTGCCCTTGGCGTCTTGGTGGTGAATGCCCTTTCCGAAACCCGCGCTGGCGCTTCGGAAGTGGTCTGGATCAGCCCTCGTCGGTGATCAGCGACTCGTCGACGACGTCGCCGGTCGTGGTGTCCATGATCCGGACTTCGGTGTAGATGCCCTCGGATCGCAGTTCGCCCGCCTTTTTGAGCGCGCCTTTGATGGTGTCGCGCTTCAGGCCCAAAATGCCGTCTTGTCCGCTTGCCACGACGTTGTAACGCATTCTCTCTTCGCTCCATGTTTGTGCGAGGGTCAACGTCTTACCAGCACCGCCGTGATGTTGTCCTTGCCGCCGGCGTCGTTGGCGGCGTCGATCAGGGCTTGGCACGCCGATTCGAGATTGGGGTGGGTGGCGATGATCTTGGCGATCTCGTCGTCCTCGACCATGCCGGTCAGGCCGTCCGAGCACAGCAGCCATACGTCGCCCGGACGGGTGGGCACCGCCGCCACCTCGGCCTCGGCCTCGGGGAACGGCCCCAGGGCGCGCAGGATGACGTTCTTCTTGGGCTCGGCGCCGCCGCCGCCGCCGTCCAGCCATTGCTGGTGCAGCGAGTGGTCGCGGGTCATCTGTTCCAGGCGGCCGTCGCGCAGGCGGTAGATGCGGCTGTCGCCGACATGGAAGATCACCGCCTGTTCGGGCGTTTCGAGCAGCAGGCCCACCACCGTGGTGCCCATCGAATCCTCGCCGTGGCCTAAGCGGTCGTTCTCGTGGCGGATGCGGCCATTGGCCTCGGCCACGGCGGCCTTGACCGCTTCGGAGCGGCCGCCATCGTCGCCGCCCAGCAGGTCGTCGAGATCGCGTCGGCGCAGCGCGTCGACGATGGTTTCCAACGCCAAACGGCTGGCCACCTCGCCCGCCTGATGGCCGCCCAGGCCATCGGCGACCAGGAACAGGCCCAACTCGGGCTCCATTCGCCAACAATCCTCGTTGAGGCTTCTCCGGCGGCCGACATCCGTCAGTCCCGCCGCTTCGACGTGGGTCAGAAAATCGTCCACACCGGCCCCTTCATCCCCGTGGTACGCCGGGCGAAGGGTGACACGCGCCGCCGTTCCATGCAATCGCCCATCGCGACGTTCGATGTTTGCGAGCCCGCCCGGCTTGTACTATCGTCACCGAAAGCGGGAAGTTAAGGGGAGATAACGGCATGAGCGGCCAGCGCGCCAGTCTCGCGATCATGTTCGCCGATGTGCGGGGCAGCACCCGGATCTATGAGAAGTTCGGCGACGCCAAGGGGCGAGAGATCACCGCTTGGTCGGTCAACACCTTCTGCGACGAGGTCAAGGCCGCCAAGGGCAAGGTCATCAAGACCATGGGCGACGGCGCCATGGCGGTGTTCCGCGACGCCGCCTCGGCGCTGGCCGCCGCCGTCGCGTGCCAGACCAAACACGTCAACCAGCCGGTGACGATCGGCATCGGCTTCCATTTCGGTCCCGTCGTGGTCGAGAACAACGACGTGTTCGGCGACGCGGTCAATGTCGCCGCCCGCCTGTGCAGCCTGGCCAAGGCCGCCGAGATCCTGACCACCGACGAAACCGTCCAGAAGCTGCCCGAGGAGGCCCGCGCCACCACCCGCCACATCGACACCACCACGGTCAAGGGCAAGCGCGAGAACGTCAAGATCTACCAAGTGCTGTGGGACGACGAGGAAGAGGCCACGGTCACCATCGTGGCCGGCGCCAAGCCCGCCGGCCCGCGGCGGCGCCAGGAGTTGCTGCTGCGCCACGGCGCCCAGGAGGCGCGCCTGGACGAAAAATGCGAGTCCTTCACCTTCGGCCGCCAAAACGCCGACATGCTGGTCGTCGACACGGTGATCTCGCGCATCCACGCCAAGATCGAGTGGCGGCGGGGCAAGTTCATCCTGTCGGACCAAAGCACCAACGGCACCCAGGTGCTGTTCCAGCACGGCGCCCACACCACGTTGCGCCGCGAGGAGATGGAACTCACCGATTCGGGCTGGATCGGCCTGGGCCGCTCGGCGGGCGACGACAATCCCCACCGCATCGCCTTCGAAGTGGTGGTCGAAACCCGCTGATCGTCACATCTCGTCACATTTGGCGGCATTCCGCTCATTCCCGCGACCCGCCCCGCCGCCTATACTGCGCGTTGGGGGAGTCTGGGCGATGACCAACGAAGGCGAAGCGTTCCGACCGCAATGGGGTCGGCAATACTTTGAAAGCTCGCAGCTTTTGGCGTGCGCCTGTCGCGACGGCGTGATCGTGGCGATCAATCCGGCCGGAATCGGTCTGCTGGACTGCGAGACGGCCGACGAGGCGCTGGGCCGCCGCTTCGAAGACTTTCTCCACCCCGAC
>JADGAL010000385.1 GCA_015232025.1 Alphaproteobacteria bacterium | reverse complement strand
CACCTTGGTCCAGGGCGCGTACCAGCGCAGGTCGCGGGCGGCCTCGCCCCAGAACCCGTCGGGATCGCTCAGCGAACGCTCGTATGCCGTCTGGTATGGATTGCTCATGGGAGCCGCTTCCCCTTGCATTTGCTACACCTTTGGACGGGGGGCAACCCCTCCCGCCAAGGGCAGTTTGCGGCAATTCGGCCGTTTTGAAAAGTGGTAAAGGCCGTCAGGCAGACGTCATGCCGCCAGGGTTCCGGCAGTGCCCGGATCAACCGCCTCAAGCAGGGCGTCGCGGGCGAGGCCGACGAAGTCGGCGCCCGGCCGACGGATCGCGTCCTTGAGCACACCCGTCCATGGATCGTCTGGACGGGTCGGCCGTTCTGCCCACTCCATCAGGTCGCGTTCGGCCCCACCACCGGCGAGACCCGCCTGGGCGAGGTCGATCAATCCCCTCTCGTCGGGATCGGTAAAGACGTGCCGCAGTTTGCCCCAAGCTTCTTCGTCCGCCGTGGGTCCGGCGAGCGCCGCCAGCCGAACCGGCAGCAGCCCCGCGAAACAGTCCAGACGCCCGCGCAGGCGACCACGGAACGCCGCGCTGCCGAGCGCCATTACCACGGTGGCGAGAGTATCATCGGCGTCCTCGGCCAGCGCCCGGCCGGCGATCCGTTCCGCTGTCGGGGCATCGCCCATCCGGAAATGCAGATCCGCCTCGGCGCCCCAGGCCCGGCGACGCAACAGCGGGGCGTCGGCTTCCTCGGCGGCCAGGGCGCGCGCGGCGGCATCCGCATCGAATGCGTCGCGGTCGACCCGCTTCGAGGGGGGGGCGAGGTGCCGGCGCGCCTCGTCCCGCCCCCCCGCTCCGGCGGCGAGCAAGCGTTCGAGGATCTTGGCCCATTCATTAAGTCCGAAATGCGACATGTAACTGTCGAATGAAGCTGCCGCACGGTCGTTCCGCCCCTCTGCGATGTACAACATCGCCAGGGTATAGAGTGTGACGGGATCATCGGAATGCAGCCGGACGAATCTCTCAAGCAGGTCGACGGCTTCGCCGCCCCTCCCAGTGCGCCACAACAGGCGAGCGAGTTCATCCCGAGAGTGCCTATTCTCTTCCACCGTTCCGCGCAGCAGCCATTCGGCAGCGGTATCGGCGCCCCGCAAGGCCAGCAGGTGGGCCAACTGATGACGCAACTTCCCATTGTGCGGGAGTCGGCGCTCCGCTTCCCACAACACCGCCTCCGCCTCCGCCGCGCGGCCGAGGCGGACCAGACAATCGGCGCGCAGGCTCCAGGCCTGGTCGTTGTTCGGCGCCCACAAGAGAACCCTGCGCATCCAGGCAAGTCCATGGCCGGGCGCTCCATCCCGCACCACCCTGCAGAGATAAACGCTGCTGGCTGGCAGACGGAACGTGTCCCCGGTTGCCAGGGCGTAGCGTTCGAGCAAAGCGAGAAAGGATTCCATTTCGTCCAGCAGCCCTGGGCTTTTCTCCGCGCACCAACGTTCATTGAGGCCGTCCACGACATCCCGAACATTGTCCGGCAACACGGGTACGCGGGCATGCCGGCGCGCGGCATGGTCTTTCAGCTCCGGCCACACCTCCCCCAACCAACCTTGGACATGCGGGGCGAGATCCTTCCGGGCCAAGACACCACCCCAGCGTTCCAGCCAGAAGTCGCGCGCATGGGGGAACGCCGCCTTGATCTGGCGGACGCGGCGCTGGAATTCGCGCGCGGCACGATGGTCATTTTTCGGATCGAGGCGCTCGCCCCAGCGGACCAAGCCCAGCAGGACTTCCTGGCGCGGCATCGCCCCGTCACCCGGCATCGACGCGAGGCCGGGCAAGGCCGTATCGATGCGGTGCCGCAGACGGCGATTAGCGGCATCGGAGCAGGCGCGCAGCCAGACGAAGCGATAGCGGTCGTCAGTCTGGACATTGGCAACGGCGCCCATGACACTCTGGACGAGATCGAAGTCCGCAGTCTCGACGAAACGCCCGGCCCAGCCGAGCAATTCGGGAAAGGCTGTCTCCAACCAAGCGGAGCAGCGCGGCAGTTCCATCCGGTGAACCGCCCGAAAGCCTTCGCTGGCCTCAGTTACGAACCGGCGCAGGCCGCCCGGACGTTCGATCAGCGCGTCGGAACAGTCTTTCAGGCTTTGCAACCACGCCAGCAGGCTTTCGTCCAGAAGGTTCCACAGGGTGGGCGCGGGTTGGCGCGGCAGATCGCCGAACAGCACCTCCAACGCTTGGCAGGCGGTGGCGCGTTGCAGGCCGGGAAGCCACGCCTCGCCGGCCAGCAGGTCGGCCAGCGCGGCGTCGGGTTGGGCGGCGAAGCGGTCCAGCCATGGGTTGACGTTAGACGGCATTGGGGCGCTCATAGCGTGCCAAAATCCTTCCTGCCCTGAGGGTCGCGGCGCAGGCATTCAAGATGTTCCCGCCGAGCCGCCGACGGATCGTCGAACGCCTTTGCCCCCGCCTCGCGGATGAAGCCGATCGCCTCAATATGGTCCGGCTTGTAGGGGACGCGCAAGCTCAGCACTTCGGCCACCTTGCGGCGGCAATCGGCATCCCCGTCCAGTTGCAGCGTCCGCCCGTAAGGCAAGCCGGCCGGCGAAGGAAAGAACCATTCGCACAGGTCGCCGTCGAGCACCGTCGGAACCGCAAGCGGGAAGGCGGCGAGCAGCTTCTTCGCCCGTTTCACCACGTCCTCGACACGGTAGCGCACCGCCAGCACGGGTATCTGCGGCTTGACGGTGGTCGGCCGGTAATGGCCCAGGCCGAGCCGGTCGCGCAGGCGGTCAGGCCAGTCGCCGGCTGCAAGATCATCGGTCATGCGGTCGTCGAGAAAGGCCATGAAACGCGGCCGATAGGAATGACCTCCATTCAGCCCGTCACACCAAAGCCTCCATCGAGGCCTCAATGTCCTCCATGGTGACATCGAGGTCGTCGGGAAGCGGGTGCCGGCCCCGGAGAATGTCGAGATGGTCCCTCAACTGGTCCACCGGACGCGGCAACAGACGATGCTCGACCGCATACGCCAGAGACTCGATCCTAACCAGCCAACTCTTGCAGCCCACGGTCGTCACCACTTCGCCGAGCCGTGCCGACGCATTGACGAGGGTGAACGTCTCGGGCAGGTCGGCACCGTAGATCCGGCTCTGCAAAAAAGCGTTGTGCGCCTTCTGCCAGTTCGTCGCGCCGGCCAGCGCCGTTTCGTACCCATGCTGGCGGTCCGTTCCGACCCGCTCCTCCCAGAGAAGATTGTCCGCCCTGGCCGCCCAAGCCCAATCTCTCGTCCGGTGTTCGTCCATCAGACGGCGGAGATCGAAGT
>JADGAL010000384.1 GCA_015232025.1 Alphaproteobacteria bacterium | reverse complement strand
AAGGTCCGGTACGAGCGCTCGGCCGCGACTTGCGCCTGGTCGCGCACCGACCGGCTCATCTCCTCGACCCGGTGACGGGCCGACGACGCCATTTCCTGCGCCCGGCGTTGCGCGTCGCGGGTCATGCGGCTGGTCCGCTCGCGCAGCTCTTCGGCGGTTTTCCGGCCGCCCTGATAGCCTCCGCCATAGCCGCTCGACGACGTGCCGTATCCCGCGTAGCCTTCCCCGGAGTCCTCGGCCGACATGCCGGCGCCGTAGGCGTAGGGGGTTTCGTAATCCTCGATGTCGCCGGGACGCGCGGTGCCTCCCATCGTCTGCTGGCGGCGGCTGAAGATGGAATAGGCCATCCAGCCGAGGCCCGCCCCGACAAGGGCGAGCGGTAGGGCGTTGTCGCGCATCATCTCGGCGGTGCGTTCGGCGCCGCCTCGGATGGCCACCGAGCTTCGCCGCATCATGCCGCGGCTCGTCCGTTCGCTTTCCATGGTTCCTCCTCGTGATGGTTTGGCGGCGAAGGGTTCAGCCCGCGGCGCCGCCCGGGGCGATTGGGCCGGTCGCGCCGCCCGGAGTCCCATAAACCGGAGACGGTTGCGCCATGGTGTCCGACTCCATGCTGGGCCGCCTCATGGTCGGCCTCTCGGGTTCGGCCGCGCTGGCGCCGCTGGCGTTGCGCAATAGCCGCGCCAGCATGAACCCGGCCGCCGCCGCCCCGCCGATGAACAGCGCCGGCTGACGCCGGGCCAAGTCCTCGGCGTCGCTCATCAAGCGGTCGAAACTGCGCTCTTCGAGAACGCGCGACAGGCGCTCGACCTGTTCGGCGGCAAGGTCGGTGTAGCGCGCCGGAACCTCTTGGTTCCCTTCGTCCAATCGCCGCGCCGCGTCGTGCAAAGCCGCCGCGACTCCGCCCAACTGGGCCGCCGCCCGGCCCTTCCGGCTTTCCATCGCGTCGCGCATGTAGCTGCGGACCTCGGATAACGCCCGCTCGCCGCTCGCGCGGAACACGTCGCTGGCGGCGTCGACCACCGCGGTGGTCATCTCGCCACCGCCGCGCCCGACGTCCTCCCCTGCCCTCGGTTCGACCATCGATTCCTCCTCGTGAAGGTTCCCGTGATCGGCCAACACGCGGCCCGGCGCATTGTTCCACCGGGCCGTCGCGCCGGAAGGGGTGATCGGGTCATCTTTCGGTGCGATGGTCCGCACCCACCCGCGCCGTCGCCGGCACCGATGCCCAGCCGAAATAGGCGGCGACCGCGCCCGAGATCAGATGCAGCCAAACGTCGTGACCGTAAAGCGGAGTCAGCCCAAACAGGGTGGCAAAGCCCGGAATGAAGCCGAATACGCCGAGAACCAGGAAAATGACCGCGAAGCCGCGCGAGAAGGCTCGCGCGTTGGTGAAGGTTCGCCAAGCGGCGATGCCCCAGATTCCCGCGGCGATGTGCACCAGATTGTGAACCAGATTCACGGGGAAAAGTCCGAACAGCCGGCCATAGCCCGCCTCGACCGCCAGCGGCGGCCCGGCGGGCGGCGCCAGCAGCGCCGGGATGAAGCCCAAGACGCCGACCAGCAGATAGACGATCCCGACGATCAGGGCGAAGTAGCGGGTCCGCATTCAATCCTCCGTCGCGTTGCACCGGCCCTGGAAGGTGGCCAATCCGCCCGCCTGGGCAACCTGGATAACCCGGTTTCAGTCGGACGCCTCTCGCCCGAGGCACCGGCCGAGCCCGGATTCGTGAGTGGTCATTTCGACGACTTTGGAACCTCGGCCTTCTGGCCCGCGGCGGCGGCGCCGCCCTCCTTTTCGAGATAGGCGATGACGTCGCGGCGCTCGTCCTCCTTCTTCAGGCCGGCGAAGATCATCTTGTTGCCGGGGATGAACGCCTTGGGGTCTTCGAGGTACTTCGACAGAGTCTCGGGCGACCAGGTCACGTCGGACTTCTTCATCGCATCCGAGTAGTTGAAGCCTTGGGCGGCGCCCGCTTTGCGCCCCATCACGCCATGCAGGCTGGGCCCCACGCGGTGCTTGCCCGCCTCGACCGTGTGGCAGGCTTTGCAGCGGTTGAAAACCTTCGCGCCCTCCTCGGCGCTTCCGGCGGCGCCCGCTTGTTCCTGGGCGCCCGCCCCGCCCGCCCCGCTCACCACGAGGAGAGCGGCGGCAAGCAATCCTTGTATCTTCATCGCGTCCTCCGACTGTCTGCATCGGTCGAGAGTCGAGAACACGCGGACGTCGGAAGCGTTCCTGTGGCATGCGGAGATGGATCGCGCTATTGGCCGTCGTCGTCCTCGTGGGCGGCATGTCCGCCGCCGAGGCGGCCGGCGATCCCGACGTCTTGGCTTTGCAGCGGGCGCTCGCTTGGCGGGGCTTCGATCCCGGCCCGCCGGATGGGCTGGCGGGGCGGCGCACGCGCGAAGCCATCCGCGCCTGGCAAAGGGACCAGGGGCTTGCCCCGACCGGCCGTCTGAGCGGACGGGAAACGGCCGAACTGACCGGACGGCCGTTCATCCGCGTCGACGTTCGGCGGCTGTTTTCGTCCGAGATCGAACTGGCGAAGGCGGGCCGCCTGGAGGGCACGGTACGCGACATCCAGAGTCGGCTCGCGGCGCTTGGCTATTACGCCGGGCCGCGCGATGGGCGGATCACGGCCGCCACCCGTCAGGCCGCCCGCCGCTGGCGCTCGGACCACAGACTGGCCGTTCACGGCGCATTGGACCAACCCCTCTTGCGCCGATTGCCGCCCGCTCCGGCCGAACTGGCGCGCGGCGAGTGAGGGCGGGCTACCCCGGTCGGGCGCTCTTTGGTCGAATCGGGATGCCGGAGGCGGTCCGCATGCCCATGTTGTTTGAACATGTCGCGTTTGGCCACCCCGACCGAGATGCCCCGGCGGCAACGAATCGCCGTCGAGGGAAGGAACTGCTGGCGGCGCGCCCGCGCCGGGCGGGTCTCCTTTCTTGTGGACGGCTCGTCCTATTTCGCGGCGCTGCAGGCGGTGCTATGCGAGGCGCGCCATTCCATCCTGATGCTGGGCTGGGAGATCGACAGCCGGGTGCGGCTCGATCCCGAGGCGCCGCCCGATGGTCCCCCGAACGCGCTTGGCGCCCTGCTCGACGACCTGGTGCGCAGGCGGCCCGGCCTTGAGGCCCGCATCCTGATCTGGGACTCGACGTTCCTGTTCGCCCTCAATCGCGAATTGCTGACCGGGGTGAAGCTGGACTGGCTGACCAATCCGCGGCTGATCTTCCGCCAGGACGCCACTCATCCGATCGGCGCCTCGCATCACCAAAAGATGGTGGTGGTCGACGAGAGATTGGCCTTCATCGGGGGCATC
>JADGAL010000383.1 GCA_015232025.1 Alphaproteobacteria bacterium | reverse complement strand
AGGGGGCGGGCGAGATGGCGGCGGGCGAAATGGCGGGGGGCGTCGGGGCGGGGGCGCCTTCGGGCTGGCGCCGGTTGACGAGGTCGTCGATCAGCCGGATGTGGCGCGGCAGGCAGATGCGGTTGCGGTCGTAGTTCTCGACGATGGTCTGGCGCGCCCGCGCCCGGATGTCCGCCATGCGGTCGGGATGGCTGAGCACCTCGTCGACCCGTTCGGCGATTTCGCGCGGCGAGAAGAAATCCGCCAGCAGACCGTTGACGCCGTGGCGGATCACCTCCCGCACCGGCGGAGTCGCCGAGCCGACCACCAGGCAGCCGGCCGACATCGCCTCCAGCATCGACCAGGACAGCACGAAGGGATAGCTGAGATAGATGTGGACGGACGAGATCTGCAGCACCGCCAGGAACTGCTCGTAGGTGACGTGTCCCAGGAAGTGAACACGGTTCAGGTCGATCCTGCCGGCCTGTTCGGTGAGCAGCGCCTGCTTGAACGAGCGCCCGTCCGTGAGCGGCGGGCCATAGCTGACGCCCTCGGCGCCGACCACCAGCACCTGGGCCTTCGGCCGGCGCCGCAGGATTTCGGGCAGGGCGCGCATGAAGGTGTGGAAGCCGCGATAGGGTTCCAGGCTGCGCGAGACGTAGGTGACCACCTCGTCGTCGCGGCTTAGTTCCAGGCCATTGGGCAAATTGACCCGGCGGGTCGGCCGGGGCGCCACGCCGTCGGTGTCGATGCCGTCGTGGATCAGCGAGATGCGCGCCTGGAACGCCTCGGGATATTGCTGCCGCTGCCAGCCGGTCGGCGACTGGCCCCAGTCGGTGGCCTGCATGGCGAGCAGGTTGGTGGTGTTCATGATGCGCGAATGGGCGCGCGAATCCCGACCTGGCGGAAATTCGGGATCGAAGCCCAGATCGGCGCCGTAGGGCCGGTAGAAGAATTCGAAATAGGACAGAAGCGGCGAGTCCGGCCAGACCTCCTTGAGGAACAGCGTCTCGCCCCACGCGGCGTGGCCGATCATGATGTCGGGGCGGAAGCCGTCGCGTTGCAGTTTCCAGGCTTCCTCCAGCACGGCGTGGGCGTTGCGCAGCGCCGGCTCGACCAATTTGACATAGCGGTTGCCGCTGGGTCCGCCCTCGCCGTCGGTCTCGTAGATCACGGTGCGCACGCCGGGGACCTCGCGGCCGGTCTTCTGGCGCAACACCACCACCTCGTTGCCGGGCTGGTCGGCGAAGTGGCGGACGAGGTGCTTGTACTGGGCGGGGAAGCTTTGGTGAACGAACAGAATTCTCATCGGGGCGTCCTGCGCTCGCTCTCGATCAGTTTGGCGACGACGCCTTCGACCAGGGTTTGAGCCCGCCACCCCAGCGTCGTTTCGGCCAGCCTGGGATCGCCCACGCTGACCTGGATTTCCGAGGGGCGGAACAGGTGGGGGTCGACGGTGACGTGGTCGCGCCACGACAGGCCCAACTCGCGGAAGGCCAGATCGACGAAATCCTCGAGGCGGATGCTGTGGCCGGTGGCGATCACCAGGTCGCGCGGCTCGTCCTGGCGCAGCATCAGATGCATGGCCTGGGCGTATTCCGGCGCCCAGCCCCAGTCGCGCGCGATCGACAGATCGCCCAGGATCAGGTGCTCGCCGCCGCCTTGGGCGATGCGGGTCGCGGTGGCGACGATCTTGCGCGTCACGAATCGGCCCAGGCGCAGCGGGCTTTCGTGATTGAACAAGATGCCCGAGCACGCGTACATGCCATAGGCCTCGCGGTAGTTGGCGACCGTCCAGAAGGCCGCCGCCTTGGCCGCCGCGTAGGGGCTGCGCGGACGGAACGGGGTCTCCTCGTCGGCCGGCCGCGGGGTGTTGCCGAAGCATTCGCTGGACGCCGCGTTGAACAGCCGCACCGGCCGCTTCAGGAAGCGGATGCTCTCCAGCACGTTCAGCGTCGCCAGCGAAATGCTTTCGAAGGTTTCGACCGGCATGTCGAACGACAGCCCCACCGAGGTCTGGCCGGCGAGGTTGTAGATCTCGTCCGGCTTCACCCGGTCGAACACGCGGATCACGCTGCGGAAGTCGTTCAACGAGGCGGAATGCAGCGTCACCCGGTCGCGCACGCCCAGCATCGTCAGATTGCGGAAGGACGACGCCTCGTGATCGCGCGAGGTGCCATGGACGACATAGCCCTCGGCGAGCAGAAGCTCGGCCAGATAGGCGCCGTCCTGACCGGAAATGCCAAGGATGAGGGCGGTCGGCGGCATGTCAGCCCGGCCCGCCGCCGGCCGCGATGTCGAGCAGATAGGCGCCGTATTCGTTCTTGGCCAGCGGCTCGGCCAGGGCGGCCAGTTGGCGCGCGTCGATCCAGCCCATGCGGAAGGCGATCTCCTCCAGGCAGGCGATGCGCCAGCCCTGCCGCTCCTGGATCGAGTGGACCAGCTCCGAGGCCTCCTGCAGCGACTCGAAGGTGCCGGCGTCGAGCCACAGATGGCCGCGGCCCAGCTTCTCGACGGCGAGTTCGCCGCGCTCGAGATACCAATTGTTGACGTCGGTGATCTCGACCTCGCCGCGCGACGAGGGCTTCAGGCGGCGCGCCACGTCGATCACGCGCGAATCGTAAAGATAGAGTCCGATCACCGCCATGTTGGAACGGGGGCGGGCGGGCTTCTCGACGATGCCGACCGGCCGGCCGGTCGCGTCCATCTCGACCACGCCGTAGCGCTCGGGGTCCTTGACCTCGTAGGCGAACACGGTGGCGCCGGCGCGCCGGGCGGCGGCGGCTTGCAGAATCTGGCTCAGGCCGTGGCCGAACAGGATGTTGTCGCCCAGCACCAGGGCGCAGGGCTCGCCGGCGATCACGTCCTCGGCGATCGGGAACGCCTGGGCGATGCCGGCCGGCTTCTCCTGCACGCGGTAGTGCAAGATCAGGCCCAAGGCCCGGCCGTCGCCCAGCAACTCCTGGAAACGGGGCGTGTCGCGGGGGGTCGAGATGATCACGATCTCGCGGATTCCGGCCAGCATCAGCAGCGACAGCGAATAATAGATCATCGGCTTGTCGTAGACGGGCAGCATCTGCTTGCTGACCGCGAGGGTCAGCGGGTAAAGGCGGGTGTTGGCCCCTCCGGCTAGAACGATTCCCTTCAACGCGCCCCCCTCGGTCGGACAAGTGGCAGAAGGTAGCGGGATGTCCGCGACGGTTCAACGACTCTCGGGTGGTCGGCCGCGCGAGACGTGGGTAGAGTGGGGCATGTCCCAGACCGTTCTCGCCGCCGCGCAGACCCACCTCGACGCCGGCCGCGCCGCCGCCGCCGCCGACCTGCTGACCGCCGCGCTGGCCGAGCG
>JADGAL010000382.1:372-3330 GCA_015232025.1 Alphaproteobacteria bacterium | reverse complement strand
CATCCACGTCCTGGCCGAGGGCAACCCGCTGCCGGGCGTCGCCACGTTCCATCTGACGCCGGCCTCGGGCAAGGCGCAGGTCAGCTTGCGCATGCGCCTGGCCAAGACGCAGAACGTGCGCGCGGTCGCGGTGATGAGCGACGGCCAGGCCTACGCCATCACCAAGGAAGTCAAGGTCACGGCCGGCGGCTGTGGCGGCTGAGCGACGAGAACGAGGAGAGGTCCCAATGGCCGCGAAAGTGAAAATGCCGGCGACCGCCAAGAAGGGCGACATCGTCGAAGTCAAGGTGCTGGTCGATCACGCCATGGAGACCGGCCAGCGCAAAGGCGCCGACGGCGCCCTGATCCCGCGCAAGATCATCAACAAGTTCGTCTGCACCTACAACGGCAAGCAGGTGATGCAGGCCGACTACCACCCCGCCATCTCGGCTAACCCCTTCATGTCCTTCTTCCTGGCCGCCAGCGAAAGCGGCGAGGTGAAGTTCCAGTGGTTCGACGACGACGGCTCGGTGCAAGAGGCCGCGCAGAAGATCACCGTCGAGTGACGCGGGAAGCGGGGCGCCGGGCTTCGCGGCCCGGCGCTTTCCCGCGTTCAATCCCGCGCCGATCCCCACGCTGGCGTCAAGGACGACGCTCGGCATTATAGGCGTTCAATTCGGCGTCCACTTCCTCTTCGGTCAAACCGCCTTGTCGATGCGCAGGGGGCGGTTGCGCTCGTCGACCAGCAGATCCTCGGGACCCATCGGGAAGCCGAGCGGCGGGCCGCCCAGGGGCTCGCCGGGGCGCACCTCGCCCAGCTTGCCGCGCGGCTTCTGGGCCGGCGGCACCGGCTTGGGGAAGGGGGGCTTGTAGCGGAAGCCGCCCGGCACCTCGATCGAGCCGAGCAGCACCTGCAACGTGTGGATGGCGCGGCAGGTGTGGAAGCCGTTGGAGTGGGCCGAGATGCCGCGCATCGCGTGCATCGACACCGGCCGGCCGATCATCACGTCGTGCTGACGCCCCGCCCAGTCGGTCCACGGCACGTTGAGCGTGATCTCCTCTTCGAAGGCGACATGCGCCAGTTCGGCGGCGAGGCGGCGGATGGTGTCGGCCGGCACGCCGGTGATGCGCGCGGCGCGCTCGGGCGAATAGTCGGGAGACAGGTACTTCTCGGCCATCAACTGGAAGGCCGGAACGGCGCGGCGGCCGTCGGGCAGGGTGAAATCGCCCACCATGGCCGGCTTGACGTCGGGCAGCAGCGCGCTGACGCAGGCTTGGCGCTCGCCGTCCCAGGCCAGCGGATTGCCGGCCTCGTCGCGGGCGAACAGGCCGTCCTCGGCGGTGTCGGGGGCCTGGATGACCAGCCACGGCAGGTTGGTGTAACGGACCAGATAGTCCATGTCGACCTTGCCGGCCCGCAGCAGCTCGTGGACGATGGCCAGCACCAGCATGCCGTCGGTGCCCGGCCGGATGCCCACCCACTCGTCGGCGATCGCCGAATAGCCGGTGCGCACCGGATTGATCGAGACGAACTTGGCGCCCCTGGTCTTCAACTTGCCCAGCCCGGTCTTGATCGGGTTGGAGTCGTGGTCCTCGGTGACCCCGAACATCACGAAATACTTGGTCAGGTTCCAGTCCGGCTCGCCGAATTCCCAAAACGAGCCGCCGACCGAGTACAGTCCCCCGGCCGCCATGTTGACCGAGCAGAACCCGCCATGCGCCGCGTAGTTGGGGGTGCCGAACTGGCTCGCCCACCAGCCGGTCAGCGACTGGCTTTGGTCGCGGCCGGTGAAGAAGGCCAACTTGCGCGGATCGGTACGGCGGATGCCGCCCAGCCACTCGGTGGCCAGCTCCAGCGCCTCGTCCCACTCGATCTCGACGAATTCCGATTTGCCGCGCTCGCCGACGCGCTTCAGCGGCTTGGTCAGCCGGGCCGGCGAATATTGCGTCATGATGCCCGACGAGCCCTTGGCGCACAGGACGCCGCGGTTGATCGGGTGATTGGGGTTGCCCTGGATGTAGCGGACGCGGCCGTCCTTCAAATAGACTTTGATGCCGCAGCGGCAGGCGCACATGTAGCAGGTGGTGTAGGCCACCTCGTCGCCAACCACCGGCGAGGTCTCGACCTCGGGATCGGCGTTGCGCCCGGCAGGCTCGCTCAAACCCGTCACTCCCACCCTTTTTTGGAAATGGGAGAATATGAGATTTTGCTAAAGCAAGTCAAGCCCGCGACGGTTTCAGCGTTCGACTTCGAAGACCGCGCTGGTGCCGCGAATGCCGATTCCGATGACGGTCACGTGAGTTGGTGTCCAGACATACTTGATCAGCAATCCTGGGGTGGGGAATCACGGCCGAATTTTCGGAGAGTACCCGGTCTGCGCGTTGTTTGGTGGGCTGAATGACGCCATGCCGTGGTCGCGCCCCGGTGGTGGCATCGCGGGGCTTCGGGCAAGTCTTCGCTGCGCATGTTCGAAGCTTTGCACGAGCCCCTCATACTGGTAGGCCATGCTATTGACCCATGCATCCACCTCTGGATGCACGGCGACGACATGCGTCTCGGTCGTCGTCATGCATATCTAGACGGCCCGAGCGCGCATCGAATCGAATTCGGCCGCCAACGACCCGTCCTGGTCGAAGGTCACCGCAGCCAGATCGAGGTCGTGATCGAATTGAGACGACAAAGTGGAAGCAAGGAGATCGTCGGGTATCGCGATATCGCTGTCGTCACCCTTTTTGAAACCGTTGTCGTCGCGAACCATTCGCCACGCGCTGCCGCGCATGTGGGTGAAACCGACGAGGTCACCGGGCGAATAATGGCCGTAAGTGGCGATGATCTTGTCGAGGAACCGCTTCACTGGCTCGGCCAGCACGGCGTCGGGATTGGTGCGTATCGCCTCGCGCCCGATAGGCCTGTCCTGGTAGCGGCGAAGCCGGCTGTACGCGGACCGGACGACGGGGCCATTCCGCCACGCCCTGACC
>JADGAL010000382.1:0-347 GCA_015232025.1 Alphaproteobacteria bacterium | reverse complement strand
TGGAAGGCGAGATACCATCCCTGGGCGTAGTAAAGCACCTTCTGGACATCGATCTGCGTCCATTGCTTCCCATCGGGTTTGTGGCCCGACGCAATGACGTAATCGATTATGGCGTCAATGATCATCGTCTCGCATCCGCAGTGCCGCCGCGTCACACCCGATGATCATACCTCACTTCCGGGGGGGCCGTCCACGGCGGGTGAGACGCCCCACTTGTCATCCCAGGGGAATCGGGTGAACGGATTATTTGGCGATGAGGCTTGCAAGGAAGTCGTCATCCCAGGCGGCGACCTTGCGGCGGAGGCGGAGGGAATCCTTGCCCGGCGCCTTGCGGATCAGGTTGTGGG
>JADGAL010000381.1 GCA_015232025.1 Alphaproteobacteria bacterium | reverse complement strand
CTGGAATTCGACACCGCCGCGGGACCAAGCCCTCTGCCCAGCGTGTTCTTCGGCGCCAAGCACCTGGGCGACTGGGTGTTCGACGCGCTGACCCTGATCCGCGGCGAGGCTTTGGCGCCGGCCACGCTGGCTTGCTTCGCGCGCTGCCGCGAGGCGGGGGGCGAGATATTCCAGATCGGCACCATGCTGTCGCGGCCCGAAAGCTTCCTGCGCCTGTGCGTCCGGGGCCTGCCGCACGACGCGCTGCGCCCCTATCTGGCCGCCATCGGCTGGCGGGGGGCCGAGGACGCGGTGGCCGCCTTCCTGGATGGCGAACTGGCGCGGATGGCGAGCGTGCGGCTCGACCTCGACGTCACCGACCGGATCGCGCCCCGCCTGGGCTTCGAATGCGCGGTGCCGCCCGAGCGACTGCCCGCCTTCGTGGCGCGGCTGGAGGCCGAGGGGCTGTGCCTGCCGGACAAGGCGCTCGGCCTGCTGGCTTGGCCCGGATTGGTCCATATGCGCCTGGGGCGCGGCCGGTGGCCGGCCGATCTGGCCGGACAGGCGGACGATGGCGTGTCCAGCGCCATGCTGCGCACCATCCATCACATCAAGATCGTGATCCATGCCGACGGCCGCCGCGAGGCCAAGGGCTATCTGGCGATTCAGCCGGTCCTGGTGCGCGACGCCGATCTGGCCAAGGCTTTACGGGGGGAACGATGAGCATTCTCGACGACCTGACGGCGCCGCTGGGGCGCCAGCGCTTCTTCGCCGAGCATTGGGACCGGCTGGCCTTCCACGCCAAGGGCGCGCCCGACCGCTTCGCCGCGCTGTTCGACGCCCAAGCGTTCGAGCGCGCCGTCGAGCGCTGCCAAGTGCTGAAGGCCGGCTTCAAGGACTCGGCGGGCTGGTCGCTGGAGGTGCCGATCCAGCCGGCCCAGGTCAAGCGGCTGTTCGAGGCCGGCATGACCATCTGCCTGGGCAAGCTGGAGGAGACCCCGCCGCTCGCCGCCTTCCTGAACGCGGTGCGCCGCGAGTTGGGGCACGGGGTGCATTTCAACTGCTACCACTCGCCGGACGGCAAGGGATTCGGCCTGCATTTCGACAATCATCCGGTGATGCTGCTGCAAATCTCGGGCGCCAAGCGCTGGATCTATTCGCTCGATCCCGAGGTGGCGGCCTCGCCCACCAACGTCATCATGCCGCCCGACCGCGACGCCGTCGCGCTGCCCTGGGGCACCATCCGCCGCCCCCACCCCTCGCGGATGCGCGAGGTCGTGCTTGAACCGGGCGACGTGCTGTATCTGCCGGCCGGCTGCTGGCACGAGGCGGCGGCGATCGGCCATTCGCTGGCGCTGACCATGGCGGTGACGCCGGTCACCCTGCTGGAACTGGCGCAACGCGCCGCCACCGCCAAGCTGGCCCAGCATCCGGCGCTGCTGGCGCGCCTGGGCGTGCCCCCGGATGCCGGCCAACTCGCCGAGGGCTTGGCCGAACTGCGGCGCTTGACCGACTCGTTGACCCCCGAGGACCTGCGCCGCGCCTGGGCGCGTCAGTAGCGGAACACCACTTTGCCAAACCGCTCGGCCGCGTTGTAGCCGCGATCGAGGAAGGCGGCGCAATCCTCGCCGCTCCACACCGAATCGACCGGGGGAGCCAAGCGCCCGGCCGCCTGATCGGCCACCGCCTCGGCAAGGTCGGTGGTGGCGCCGATGCAGTTGCCCATCAGGGTCAGGTTCTTGACCAGCACATGGAGCAGCAGGCTGGCGGGCGGGCGGTTGGTCGTCACCTTCTCGCCGGTCAGGGCGCTGTGCTGGTCGAACACGCCGCAGGTCACGTAACGGCCGCCCATCGCCATCAGGGCCGGGGCGTGCGCCAGATAGACGTCGGCGAAGGGATCGATCACCGCATTGTAACCGCCGGCCGCCATGACGGCGGCGACGGCGGGGTGCCCCGCGAAGTCCGGCGCCTCGCGGTCGACCACGATCACCTCGCCGGCCCCCAGGCGCCGCAAGCTCTCGACATGACGGGGCGAGGTCGTGCTGACATGCGTCTCGACGCCGCGCCCGGCCAGCGCGGCCAGGGCGAACAGCCCGGTGTTCGAGCGGCCGCCGGTGATCAGCACCCGCTCGCCCGGCGCCAGGGCCAGCTTGCGGATCATGCTGTAGGTGGTTTGGCCGCCGATCGTGAAACCGGCCGCCAAGTCATCGGGCATCGCGGCCGGGATCGGAAACAGCTTGGCCTGATGAAACACCGCCAGGGCGCGCGACGCCTGATTGCTGGGCACCCCCGCCCGCACGCCCTCGACCCCCGAATAAGGATAGGCGGCGTTGCCGATCACCCGGTCGCCGGGCCGCAAGCCACCAACCGCCCGCCCGACCGCCACCACCTCGGCCACGAAATCCGAGCCGATCGGCGACCACGACTCCGTTGGCGCGTCGATCGCCAGCCGCAACATCAGCGCCCGGTCACGGTAATTGCACGAAAAGGCCCGCTTGCGCACCAGCACCCTCTCGGCATCCGCCGGGTCGTCGGGATCGAAGGATGGCGCCTGGGTCTGGCGCAAGCCGCAGGCGACGCGCACGCCCTCCAAGAGAAAGCTTTGCGCGTCGTCGGGAAAGCCCGTCGGATGCGGGCCGAAGATCACGAGCGATGTCATCGCGCGACCATAGCGCCGCTTGGCCCGGTCGGCACCCCTTCAATTCGTGGCGCTGAACAGCGCCTCAAGGCTCGGCGCATCCATCAAGCGATCAAGCCAAGCTTCGACGGTGGCGGCGTCGGCCGCCAAAATGCGAGCCCGCAGGTCGGCCGGCAGCGGCCCAAACCGCTTTTCGGCGAGGCGGATAAGGGCGCTCGCCTCGCCCTCGGCCACGCCTTCCGCCCTCCACCGCCTTTTCCAGGTCTCTCCAAGATTCGCCAACATCGACCGCATCTCCATCATGTCGCCGGGCACCAACTGCTTCGCCATCAGCGTATGCGAGAACAGGCGGTGATAGTATCATGGTCGGACATGTCTTCCATCTATCACGAAATTGCGGTGCTAGGCGCTCTCTCCGGAATCTGTATCTCGACTCGTTCGCGGTGTAGCGGACCGGACGCCGCAAGTAAATTGGGCGCCTTGACTATGGGGATTGAGTGCACTGTCACCGTACCTGTCTGTCACCGTACCTGTCACCGTAATCCGTGATCCGTAAGTCACCGAATCCCGTAATCCCACCGTAATCTGAGTCGGGTGCGGTCACCCAGGGGAATCGGGTGAACGGATTATTTGGCGATGAGGCTTGCAAGGAAGTCGTCATCCCAGGCGGCGACCTTGCGGCGGAGGCGGAGGGAATCCTTGCCCGGCGCCTTGCGGATCAGGTTGTGGGCC
>JADGAL010000380.1 GCA_015232025.1 Alphaproteobacteria bacterium | reverse complement strand
GGTGCGCCGCGATGCGCGGATCGGCGGGGTCGTCGAGATCGCGCGCCGTCAGCATCGACAGCCCCTCGGGCATGCGCGCCACGCGCACCCGTCCCGCGCCGGTCGAGCGCAGCCAGAAGGCGTCGCGGTCGTCGGCCACCACCATGTTGAACGGCCGCCATGCGCGCGGGTCGAGATCGGCCAGCGCGGCCACGGCCAGGGCGGCGTCGGGATGGTCGAGCGCCTCGAGCGGCAACTCGCCGCGCGAACGCTTGCCCGGCGCCGGTCCCAGCGTGCCGATCCGATTGAGCACGCAGGCCACCACGCCGGTGTCGTTCAGCCCCATCCAGGTGCCGCCCGCCAGCTCGTCCAGTCCAGCCACCACGTTTTCGCGGTCGCGCCAATGGCGGGCCGGCGGTCGCCAAGGCCGGCCTGCCATTTCGTCGCGATTGGCGGCCAATATCAGAGGCCAAGCAAGATTTGGGCGGTGCAACACGATCACGGTGCACATGCGAGAACTTTCCGGTACAAAGCGGTTCCGCCTTCGGTTATGAGTCTGCCGCGCGAACGGGCCGTTGGCTAGAAGCCTTTGTCGCCATACATGAGATTCGAACAGGGAATCGTCACTCATGACCAACGCTTTCGATGATCGCGAAAAAGCCTTCGAGGCCCACTTCCGGCTCGACCAGGAGACGGCCTTCAAGGTCAATGTGCGCAAGGACAAGCTGCTCGGCCTGTGGGTCGCCGAGCGGCTGGGCCTATCGGGCCAAGCCGCCCAGGACTACGCCCGCCAAGTGGTCGAGTCCGATTTCGAGGAGCCGGGCGACGCCGACGTGGTGCGCAAGGTGATGCGCGACCTCGCCGCCCGCGACGTGGCGATCTCGGAAGAAACCCTGCGCAAGGAGATGATGCGCCTGGAGGCGGTCGCCCGCACCCAGATCGTCGACGAGATCAAGACCAAGCCGCTTGAGGATTGAGGGGAAGGGAAGGCTTCAAGCCTTCCCGAACACCCGCTCGAAGATCGTGCCGACATGGCGGGTGTGGTAGGCGAGGTCGAATAGCGCCTCCAGCTTCGCCGCCGGGACGTGGGCGACCACCGCCGCGTCGGCCTTCAGCAGGTCCAGGAAGTTGCCCCGCCCGTGCCAGACCTCCATGGCGTTGCGCTGGACGGCGGCATAGGCCTCCTCGCGGCTCATTCCGCCCTGGGTCAGCGCCAGCAGCACGCGCTGCGAATGGACCAGCCCGCCCAGCATGTCGAGGTTCCTTTGAACCGCGTCGGGATAGATCACCAGCTTGTCGATCACGCCGGTCAGGCGGGCCAGCGCGAAGTCCAGGGTGATGGTGGCGTCGGGGCCGATCATCCGCTCGACCGAGGAATGCGAGATGTCGCGCTCGTGCCACAGCGCCACGTTCTCCATGGCCGGCACGACCATGCCGCGCACCAGACGGGCGAGGCCGGTGACGTTTTCGGTCAGCACCGGGTTGCGCTTGTGCGGCATCGCCGACGAGCCCTTCTGGCCGGGCGAGAAATATTCCTCGGCCTCGCGGACCTCGGTGCGCTGCAAATGGCGGATTTCGACGGCGACCCGCTCGATCGAGCTGGCCACCACGCCCAGGACGGCGAAGAACATGGCGTGACGGTCGCGCGGGATGACCTGGGTCGAGATCGGCTCGATCTCGAGGCCCAGCTTGGCGGCGACGTGGGCTTCGACGAAGGGGTCGACATTGGCGAAGGTGCCGACCGCGCCCGAGATGGCGCAGGTGGCGATTTCGCGGCGCGCCGCCACCAGACGCTCGCGGTTGCGCTGGAACTCGGCGTGGAAGCCCGCGAATTTCAGGCCGATGGTGACCGGCTCGGCGTGGATGCCGTGGCTGCGGCCCATGCAGACGGTGTCCTTGAACTCGCGGGCGCGGCGCTCCAGGGCGGCCAGCAGGGCGTCGATATCGGCGATCAGAATGTCGGCGGCCTTGGCGAGTTGCACCGCCAGGCAGGTGTCCAGCACGTCGGACGAGGTCATGCCCTGGTGCAGGAAGCGCGCCTCGGGTCCGACATGCTCGGCGACGTTGGTCAGGAAGGCGATGACGTCGTGCTTGGTCTCGCGCTCGATCTCGTCGATTCGGTCGACTTCGAAGGCGCCGCGCTCCCAGATCGCCTTGGCGGCGTCCTTGGGGATGACGCCCAGTTCGGCCAGCGCGTCGCAGGCATGCGCCTCGATCTCGAACCAAATGCGGAATTTGGTTTCCGGTTCCCAGATGCGGACCATTTCGGGGCGGCTGTAGCGGGGAATCATCGCGACCTCTGGCGGCTCGTCCAAGGAAGCGGCGGTTATCGCGCAATTTCCTCAAAATGCCTAGCCTTGATCTCTGATGCCGCAGGGCGCTACTGTGCGACATTCAGCGACGGAGAACCGCACAGTGGAACCCTCGATGGGGGAACTGCACAACGTGGACTTGTTCACGGGGCTGCCGCCGGAGGTCGTCCGCGAAATCGAGGAATTGGCCCAGTGGGCCAGCTTCGACCAGGGAGAGCTGGTCTTCGACCAGGAGAGCGACTGCCTGGACGTCTATTTCGTGGTCAGCGGCACGGTGCGAATCCTCAGCTACATGCATTCCGACCGCGAGGTGGCGCTGGCCACCATCCCGGCCGGCAACTACTTCGGCGAGTTGGCGGCGATCGACCGCAAGGAGCGTTCGGCCCGCGTGGTGGCGATCGACGACACCGTGCTGGCCTGGATCGACGGCTCGCGTTTCATCGAGATCATGATGAAATACCCGGTGATCGCGCTGCGGGTGCTGGAGCGCTTCGCCCGCATCATCCGCACCCTCGACGCCCGCGTCACCGAGTTGTCGACGCTGACCGAGCCGCAGCGCATCTATGTCGAACTCGTCCGCCTGGCCCAGCCCGACCCGCGCCGCCCCAGCGGCCGCTACATCCCCAACGCGCCCAACCACAAGGAGTTGGCGAGTTGGGCCGGCACCACCCGCGACCGCGTCGCCCAGGCGATCGGCGAATTGGCCCGCGAGGGCATCGTCGAGCGCAAACACCCCAACATCATGATTCGCGACTGGACCCGCCTGCAACTGCTGGCCCGAGGTTAAGAATGTGATGGGCGGGCGCACGCCCCTTCGCCGTCATGCCCGTGCTTGACAGACCAAGTCCGGCCATGACGAGTGGAGAGGACGCGACGCCCTCATCGCGCGAACAGCAGGAAATCGCGGCCAAGGTCGCGGGGCAGGTCGATTCGGTTGAGCCATGCGGGGAGAGGCTCCTCGGTCAGGCGCCGGTGCAGGGTGCCCGGTCCGTAGTCGCGCGCCTCGAAGGACGAGGGGCACAGCGCGACCAGCCGCGCGCCGCGCCGCTCGGCCACCGCTTCCG
>JADGAL010000037.1 GCA_015232025.1 Alphaproteobacteria bacterium | reverse complement strand
CACGCCGGCCACCCGGTCGGGCTCGCGGGTCACGGTGGCGCGCAGCCGGAAGCGCGCGTCGCCGACCCGCACCACGTCGCCGACCGACAGCCCCAGCCGGGTCAAAAGATTGGCGTCGGCGGCGGCGCCCCATTCGCCGTCACGCCGTTCCAGCGTGGCGGCGGGCGGGTCCAGGCGCAGGCGGCCATACAGCGGATAGGCCGAATCGACGGCCTTCAACTCGACCAGGGCGCGGCGTTGGTCGGCGAAGGCCATGGCGCGCAGTTCGACGACGCGCGACACGGCACCCGCCTCGCGCAGGACGGCATCCTGCGCGGGCGTGACGGGGCGCTGGGACAGGCGAATCGACAGATCGCCGCCCAGCAGGGCGCGGGCGTCGTCGTCGAGGGCGCGATCCAGCGCGGCGCCCAGCGAGCCGGCGGCGGCGATCGCCGCCACCCCCAGCGCCAGACACCCCAGGAAAATGCCGAAGCCGCGCAGGCCGCCGCGCAATTCGCGGCGCGCCAGCCGCCAAGCGATGCCGGTCATGCCGGCACGGGAACGGTTTCGCCGACGATTCGCCCGTCCGCCAGCTCCAGCACGCGGTCGCAGCGGGCGGCCAGGGCGCGGTCGTGGGTGATGAGGATCAGCGTGGTGCCGTGGCGGCGGTGCAGGTCGAACAGCAATTCGATCACCGCCTGGCCGGTGGCGCCGTCCAGGTTGCCGGTCGGCTCGTCGGCCAGCAGCAGGTCGGGCTCGGGCGCGAAGGCCCGCGCCACGGCGACGCGCTGCTGCTCGCCCCCCGACAATTGGCCGGGATAATGCGACAGGCGATGTCCCAGCCCGACCGCCTCGAGCATGGCGCGGGCGCGGTCGAAGGCGTCGCGGCGCCCGGCCAATTCCAGCGGAACCGCGACATTCTCCAGCGCCGTCATGGTCGGCACCAGATGAAACGATTGGAAGACGATTCCGACGCCGTCGCGTCGCATCAGGGCCAGGGCGTCCTCGCTCAAGCCCGCGATGTCGCGCCCCGCCACCCGCACGCGGCCCGCGCTGGGGCGTTCCAGCCCGGCCACCACCATCAGCATGGTCGACTTGCCCGAACCCGACGGCCCGACCACCCCGACCGCCTCGCCGGTGGCGATCCGCGCCGACAGGCCACGCAGGATGTTGACCTCGCCCGCCCGGCTCGCCAAGTTGAGGTGTACGTCTTCAAGTTCGATCATCGGCGTGCCGCCGGGGGTGTCACCGTCCATGAATTTCGTCCGATCCCTGATTGCCGGGCGCCTGGGGCGCACCCTCGGGGGATATGGTCTCGCCCTCCTCCTTGTCAATTCGATGGTGTCGATCGCCATGTCGAAGGAACCGCTGCGCTTGCTGGCCTTGGGTGACAGCCTGACCGCCGGCTATCGGCTGTCGGACGGCCAGGGATTCCCCGCCCGGCTCGAGGCGGCGCTGGCGGCGCGCGGCCATCGGGTGACCGTGATCGACGCGGGCGTCTCGGGCGACACCAGCGCGGGCGGCAAGGCGCGACTCGATTGGGTGATGGGCGATCGGCCGCACGCGGCGATCGTCGAACTGGGCGCCAACGACGCCTTGCGCGGCGTCGATCCCGCCGTGACCGAGCGGAATCTGGCGGCCATCCTGGATCGTTTCGCAGCCGAAGGGGTGCCGGTGCTGCTGGCCGGCATGCTGGCGCCGCCCAATCTGGGGCGCGAATACGGCCAAGCCTTCAAGGCGGTCTTCGAGCGCTTGGCCAAGCGCGACGGGGTGATCTTCTATCCCTTCTTCCTGGAAGGGGTGGCGACGCGGCCCGAACTGAATCTGGATGACGGCATGCATCCCAACGCGCGCGGCGTTCAAACGATCGTCGATCGCATCCTGCCGCATGTGGAACGATTGCTGGAACGAACGGCGGAAGGGCGGGGATGAGCGGGCATTCTTTCAGGGCCGCGTTCGGCCTGGGCGATCACTGGGGGCTGGCCGCCAAGGCCTGCCTGGACGGGCTGGCGGTGCGCGACGCGCCCGACGCGCTGGGCTTCGTTTACGTCACCCAAGCCTTCGCGGGCGATCTGGGCAGCATCGTGACCTTCCTGCGCGAGACCACCCATGTGCGGAACTGGGTCGGCGGCGTCGGCTTCGGCGTGGTGGCGGGCGGCGGCGAAATCCACGAGGGGGGAGGGATCAGCGTGCTGCTGGCCGACTTTCCACCCGACTCGTGGCGGCTGTTCGACGAGGTCGGACCCGACTTCGCCACCCGGCACGGCGCCTGGATGGAAAGCGGCCGGCCCAGCCTGGCCCTGGTCCACGGCAATCCGCTGCTGCCCGAGCTGACCCGCCGAATCGTCGAACTGGCGCGTGACAGCGGGTGTTTCCTGGTCGGCGGCCTGACCGTCGATCCGGGAGCCGGCCGCCAAGTGGCGGGCCGTCTGGTGGGCGACGCGCTGTCCGGGGTCATGCTGTCGTCGCGGGTGCCGCTGGTCACCGGGCTGACCCAGGGCTGCACGCCGATCGGCGAGGCGCATGTGGTCACCGAATCGATGGAATCGGTGGTGATCTCGCTGGACGGTCGGCCGGCGCTCGACGTGCTGAAGGACGATGTCGGCGAAATCCTGGCCCGCGATCTGCGCCGCGTCGCCGGCTACATCCACGCGGCCATCCCGATCGCCGGCTCGGACACCGCCGATTACCTGGTGCGCAATCTGGTCGGCATCGATCCGGGCCGCGGCTGGCTGGCGATCGGCGCCCAGGTGCGGGCGGGCGAGAAGTTGATCTTCGTGCGGCGCGACCCCAACGCCGCCCACGAGGATTTGGAACGCATGTGCGCCCACTTGCGCGACCGCCTGGAAGGGCGGGCGATCCGGGGCGGAGTCTACGTGTCGTGCGTGGCGCGCGGCGCCCACATGTTCGGCTCGCCGGGAGCCGAGGTGGCGACCATCCATCGTGTTCTGGGCGATTTCCCGCTGACCGGCTTCTACGCCAATGGCGAGATCAGCCTGGACCGCTTCTACGCCTATACCGGGGTTCTGACCCTGTTTCCGCGGGGCGACGGTCCATGATCCGCCTGTTCGTCGGGCTGGCCTTGCCCGACGCGTTGCGCGAGCGGTTGGCGGCGCTCGCCTGTGGGCTGCCCAACGCCCGCTGGGTCGAGGACCACAATCTCCACCTGACCCTTCGCTTCATCGGCGAGGTCGACGAGGCGACCGGCCAGGACATCCACGAAAGCTTGAGCGCGGTGCGCGCCCCGTCTTTCGACCTGATGCTCGACGGGCTGGGCACCTTCCAGTCCGGGCGCCGCGCCAACGCGCTGTGGGCCGGCGCCGAGCGGGTTCCCGAACTGCTCCATCTGCGCGACAAGGTCGAATCGGCGGTGGTGCGCGCCGGCTTGGCCCCCGAGCCGCGCCGCTTCCTGCCCCACGTCACCCTGGCCCGCCTGAAGGACGCGCCCGTCCATCGGGTGCAAAGCTACGTCGCCGCGAACAATTTGTTCCGCGCCGGCCCCGAGCGGATCGACCATTTCGTGCTGTTCTCAAGCCACCTCGGCCGCGCCGGGGCGGACTACACCGCCGAGGCGGAATACCCGCTTAAGGTGGATATGGGGAAACACCAAGGACACTAAGGACACGAAGGGGAAGGCGATTCGCCCGTACAGTCCCGGTCCCTTGGTGACCCTTGGTGTTCTTGGTGTCTTGGTGGTTAACCTTTTCCTACCACGTCACTCCCCCGCCTGACGATAGATCTCGCCCCCGCCCGAGCGGAATTCGGCCGCCTTGTCGGCCATGCCTTTTTCGGCGTCGCGGACGTCGTGGCTGATCTTCATCGAGCAGAATTTCGGCCCGCACATCGAGCAGAAATGGGCGGTCTTGTGGGCCTCCTTGGGCAGCGACTGGTCGTGGAAGTCGCGCGCCGTGTCGCAGTCGAGCGCCAGATTGAATTGGTCTTGCCAGCGGAACTCGAAGCGCGCCCGCGACAGGGCGTCGTCGCGCAGGCGGGCGCCGGGGTGGCCCTTGGCGAGATCGGCCGCGTGGGCGGCGATCTTGTAGGTGACCACGCCGACCTTGACGTCGTCGCGGTTGGGCAGGCCCAGATGCTCCTTGGGCGTGACGTAGCAAAGCATGGCGCAGCCATACCAGCCGATCATCGCGGCGCCGATGCCGCTGGTGATGTGGTCGTAGCCCGGCGCGATGTCGGTGACCAGTGGCCCCAGCGTGTAGAACGGCGCCTCGCCGCAGACGGCGAGCTGGCGGTCCATGTTCTCTTTGATCTTGTGCATCGGCACATGGCCGGGGCCTTCGATGAAGACCTGCACGTCCTTGGCCCAGGCGCGCTTGGTCAGTTCGCCCAGCGTGTCGAGTTCGGCGAACTGGGCGGCGTCGTTGGCGTCGGCGGTCGAGCCGGGACGCAGGCCGTCGCCCAGCGACAGCGCCACGTCATAGGCCCGCACGATGTCGCAAATCTCGTCGAAGCGTTCATACAGGAAGCTTTCGCGGTGATGCGACAGGCACCACTTGGCCATGATCGCGCCGCCCCGGCTGACGATGCCGGTCACCCGGCGCGCGGTCAGCGGGATGTGGGGAAGGCGCAAGCCGGCATGGATGGTGAAGTAGTCGACGCCCTGCTCGCACTGCTCGATCAGCGTGTCGCGGAAGACCTCCCAGGTCAGGTTCTCGGCGATGCCGTCGACCTTCTCGAGCGCCTGATAGATCGGCACGGTGCCGATCGGCACCGGCGAATTGCGCATGATCCAGTCGCGGATGTTGTGGATGTTGCGGCCCGTCGACAGGTCCATCACGGTGTCGGCGCCCCAGCGGATCGACCACACCATCTTCTCGACCTCCTCGCCGACCGAGGACAGGATCGCCGAGTTGCCGATATTGGCGTTGATCTTCACCAGGAAGTTCCGGCCGATGATCATCGGCTCGACTTCCGGGTGGTTGAGGTTGCCGGGGATCACGGCGCGGCCGCGGGCGATCTCGTCGCGCACGAATTCGGGGGTCACCAGATCGGGCAGCACGGCGCCGAAGGATTCGCCGTCGCGGCCTTCCGCCGCCTTCAGGCGGCCCTCGTTCTCGCGGATGGCGACGTATTCCATCTCCTCGGTGACGATGCCGGCGCGGGCATAGGCCAGTTGCGTGACGCCGGCGCCCCCGCGGGCGCGATAGGGGCGGGCGCGCAGCGGAAACGGCGGAACCGCCTTCTCGCCCTCGGCATGGCCGTTGTCGACGGCCAGCACGACGCCGCCGTCATAGGCCTCGACCGCGCGCTTGGCGATCCAGGCTTGGCGCGGCTTGGGCATGCCGGCGGTGATGTCGATCGCCACGTCGGGGTCGGTGTAGGGACCCGAGGTGTCGTAGACCGCCAGCGGCGGCTCGCCGGCCGAGGGGTGAAGGTCGATCTCGCGCATCGGCACGCGGATGTCGGGATGCAGGCTTCCCGCCACATGCACCTTGCGCGAGGCGGGCAGCGGCCCGGTGGTGACGCTGAACGGTCTGGACGCGATGGTCATGGTCTCTCGTTTCACAAGATGAATTTGGACAGGTCGGCATTGGCGGCCAGACTGGCGACCCGCTCGCGCACCAGGGCGGCGTCGATGGTGATCGACTGGCCCGAGCGGTCGGGAGCGGTGAAGCTGATCTCTTCCAGCAGCCGCTCCATGACGGTGTGCAGGCGCCGCGCGCCGATGTTTTCGACCGAGGAATTGATCTCGGCGGCCAGATCGGCCAGCGCCTCGATGGCGTCGTCGCCGAAATGAAGGGTGACCCCCTCGGTGGCGAGCAGCGCCTCGTATTGCCGGATCAGGCTGGCCTCGGGCTCGGTCAGGATGCGCTTCAAATCGTCGCGCGACAGCGCCTTCAACTCGACGCGGATCGGCAGGCGGCCTTGCAATTCGGGCAGCAGGTCCGAGGGCTTGGCCAGATGGAAGGCGCCCGAGGCGATGAACAGGATGTGGTCGGTCTTGACGGTGCCGTGCTTGGTCGAGACCTGGGTGCCCTCGATCAGCGGCAACAGGTCGCGCTGCACGCCTTCGCGGCTGACGTCGCCGCCGATCCGCTCGCCCGAGCGGGCGGTGATCTTGTCGATCTCGTCCAGGAAGACGATGCCGTTGTTCTCGACCGCCTCGATCGCCTCGCGCACCACCTTGTCCTGGTCGAGCAGCTTGTCGGCCTCTTCCTCGACCAGCACGCCATGCGCCTCGGAGACGGTCAGGCGGCGCGGACGGGTGCGGCCGCCGAACGCCTTGCCGAACATTTCCGACAGGTTGATCATGCCCATCTGGGCGCCGGGCATTCCCGGAATGTCGATGGTCGGCATGCCGGCGCCGGGCGCCTCGGACACCTGGATCTCGACCTCCTTGGCGTCCAGCGAGCCCTCGCGCAGCATCTTGCGGAACTTCTGCCGCGTCTCGACCGACGAGGTGTCGCCGACCAGGGCGTCGAGCACGCGCTCTTCGGCGCGGTCCTCGGCCTTGGCGCGGACCTGGCGGCGCAGGCGTTCGCGGGTCATGGTGATGGCCACCTCGACCAGATCGCGGATGATCTGCTCGACGTCGCGGCCGACATAGCCGACCTCGGTGAACTTGGTCGCCTCGACCTTCAGGAAGGGGGCCTGGGCGAGCCGCGCCAGGCGCCGCGCGATCTCGGTCTTGCCCACCCCGGTGGGGCCGATCATCAGGATGTTCTTGGGCAACACCTCTTCGCGCAGGGCGTCGGGAAGCTGCTGGCGGCGCCAGCGGTTGCGCAGGGCGATGGCCACGGCGCGCTTGGCGTCGTGCTGGCCGACGATGAAACGATCCAGTTCGGAAACGATTTCGCGAGGGGAGAACGCGCTCATAGGGATTCCACCACGACGTTTTCGTTGGTGTAAACGCAGATGCCGGCGGCGATCCGCATCGCCTTGCGGGCGATCGCCTCGGCGTCCAGGCCGTCGATGTCGGCCAGGGCGCGCGCCGCCGACAGGGCGAAGGCGCCGCCCGAGCCGATGCCGATCAGCCCATCCTCGGGCTCGAGCACGTCGCCGGTGCCGCTGATGATCAGCGAGACGTCGCGGTCGGCGACCGCCATCATCGCCTCCAAGCGGCGCAGGTAGCGATCGGTGCGCCAGTCCTTGGCCAATTCGACGCAGGCGCGGGCGAGTTGGCCGGGATAGCGCTCCAGCTTGGCCTCCAGGCGCTCGAACAGGGTGAAGGCGTCGGCGGTGGCGCCCGCGAAGCCGCCGATGATCCCGCCGCCGCCCAGCCGGCGCACCTTGCGGGCGTTGCTCTTGATCACCGTGGCGCCCAGGCTCACCTGCCCGTCGCCCGCGATGATCACGCGGCCGTCCTTGCGCACCGAGAGGATGGTGGTGCCGTGCCAAAGGGCTTCGGATGGGCTGTTCATGTGGTTCCGCGCGTGATTCGAAAGGACGGCAACGATAGCCGGAGGAATCGCATTTGTGAACCCGCGCTTCGGCCGGCAAGGGCTGGCGTGAGGTTTGCGTAGCTGTTAATAAGGGCGGCAACCGAGGGATGGAGGACGGCATGCGGCAAGCCGCCATCGAGCGCGACACCAAGGAAACCCAGATCCGCGTCGAGCTGAACCTCGACGGCACGGGGGTTTACGACGTGCGGACGGGCGTGGGCTTTCTTGACCACATGCTCGAGCAGTTGTCGCGCCACAGCCTGATCGACCTGACCTTGCGCGGCGTTGGCGACCTGCATGTCGACCATCATCATATCACCGAAGACAGCGGCATCGTGATCGGCCAGGCGGTCGCCCGCGCCTTGGGCGAGCGCAAGGGCATCACCCGCTATGGTCAGGCGCTGATCCCCATGGACGAGACGCTGACCCGCGTCGCGCTGGACCTGTCGGGGCGCCCCTATCTGGTGTGGAAGGTGGCCTTCACCCGCGACAAGCTGGGCGAGATGGACACCGAGCTGTTCCGCGAATGGTTCCAGGCCTTCGCCCAGGCGGCCGGCGCGACCCTGCATGTCGAGACGCTGTACGGCGAGAACAACCACCACATCGTCGAGTCCTGCTTCAAGGGGCTGGCGCGCGCCTTGCGCCAAGCGGTCGAGATCGATCCGCGCCGCGGGGGCGACGTGCCCTCGACCAAGGGAGTCCTGGGGGGCGGCGCGTGACCATCGCGATCATCGATTACGGATCGGGCAATCTGCGCTCGGCCGCCAAGGCGTTCGAGCGCGCCGTGGCCGAGGCCGGGCTGACCGATCGGGTGCTGGTGACCGGCGATCCCCAGGCGGTGCTGGCCGCCGAGCGGGTGGTGCTGCCGGGCGTCGGCGCCTTCGCCGATTGCCGCCGCGGCCTGGACGCCCTGCCCGGCATGGTCGAGGCCTTGACCGAGCGGGTGCTGCGCCAGGGTGCCCCGTTCCTGGGCATTTGCGTCGGCATGCAGTTGATGGCCGATTGGGGCCGCGAGCATGGCGACCATCGCGGCCTGGGCTGGATTCCGGGCGAGGTGGTGCCGCTGGCGCCGTCCGATCCGTCGTTGAAGGTTCCGCATATGGGCTGGAACGACCTTCGGCCGCTGAAAGACCATCCCGTGCTGGCCGGCTTGCCGGCCGACGCGCATGGCTATTTCGTGCACAGCTTCCGCTTCGCCTGCGCCGATCCGGCGAACGAGGTGGCGCGGGTCGATTATGGCGGCCCGATCGCGGCGGTGATCGGTCGCGACAATCTGCTGGGCACCCAGTTCCATCCCGAGAAGAGCCAGGCGATCGGCTTGGCGCTCATCACCAACTTCGTGCGCTGGCGGCCCTGACATGATCCTGTTTCCTGCCATCGACCTGAAGGGCGGCTCGTGCGTGCGCCTGCTGCGCGGCGAAATGGACCAGGCCACGGTGTTCAACACCGACCCGGCCGACCAGGCCCGCAAATTCGCCGACGCCGGCTGCGAGTGGCTGCACGTGGTCGATCTGGACGGCGCCTTCGCCGGACGCCCGGTCAACGCCGAGGCGGTCGCCGGGATCATCGCGGCGATCAAGGCGCCGGTGCAGTTGGGCGGCGGCATCCGCGACATGCGGACCATCGAATCCTGGCTTGAGGCCGGCGTGCGCCGGGTGATCCTGGGCACCGTGGCGTTGCGCGATCCGCTGCTGGTCAAAGAGGCGTGCCGCCGCTTCCCCGCCCGCGTGGCGGTGGGCATCGACGCCCGCGACGGCCGCGTCGCCGTCGAAGGCTGGGCGCGGACCTCGGAAATCCAGGCGGTCGATCTGGCGCTGAAATTCGAAGACGCGGGCGTCGCCGCCATCATCTACACCGACATCGAGCGCGACGGCGCGATGGGCGGGCCGAACGTCGAGGCCACCGCCGCCCTGGCGCGGCGCCTGACCACGCCGGTGATCGCCTCGGGCGGCGTGTCGTCGCTCGACGATCTGAAGGCGATCAAGGCGGCCGGCGGTTCGGGGATCGCCGGGGTGATCTCGGGCCGCGCCCTTTACGACGGGCGCATCGATCTGGCGGCGGCCTTGGCCCTGATGAAGGACTGACGCCGATGCTGAAGATGCGCATCATCCCCTGCCTGGACGTCAAGGACGGCCGCGTCGTCAAGGGCGTGAACTTCGTCGATCTGGTCGACGCGGGCGACCCCGTCGAGCAGGCCCGGCTGTACGACCGGGCGGGCGCCGACGAACTGACCTTTTTGGACATCACCGCCAGCGTCGAGAACCGCGACACCCTGCTGGGCGTGGTGTCGCGCACCGCCGAGATGTGCTTCATGCCGCTGACCGTCGGCGGCGGGGTGCGCGAGAACGAAGACATCCGCAGGCTGCTGCTGGCCGGCGCCGACAAGGTGTCGATCAACACCGCCGCCGTCCATCGCCCCGAATTCGTGCGCGAGGCGGCCGAGAAGTTCGGCAGCCAGTGCATCGTGGTGGCGATCGACGCCAAACAGGTCGCGCCCGACCGTTTCGAGATCTTCACCCATGGCGGGCGCAAAGCCACCGGCATCGACGCGGTCGCCTGGGCCAGGCGGATGTGCGAATACGGCGCGGGCGAAATCCTGCTGACCAGCATGGACCGCGACGGCACCCGCCAGGGCTTCAATATCCCGCTGACCCGCGCCGTGGCCGACGCGGTGCCGGTGCCGGTGATCGCCTCGGGCGGGGTGGGCAACCTCGACCATCTGGTCGAAGGCATCCGCGACGGGCACGCCACCGCCGTTCTGGCGGCCTCGATCTTCCACTTCGGCACCTACTCGATCGCCCAGGCCAAAGCGCATATGAGGGCGGCCGGCATCGCCATGCGTGAGGGGTGACAAGCTTAGGCGCGATCTGTTAGGCAGAACGCCCACCGCCGGAACCGAGGGCCATGACCGAACTTCCCAAGAACATTCTCGACGAGCTTTACGACGTGATCGCCAGCCGCCGCGGCGGCGATCCCGAGAAGTCCTACACCGCCAAGCTGTTCTCGCGCGGTCGCGGCAAGATCGCCCAGAAGGTCGGCGAAGAGGCGGTCGAGACCACCATCGCCGCCCTGACCGAATCCAAGGAGCGTCTGGTCAGCGAAAGCGCCGATCTGCTGTACCATCTGATGGTCATGTGGGCCGACCGCGACGTGACGCCCGCCCAGGTGTGGGCCGAGCTTGAGCACCGCCGCGGCACCACCGGCGTCGACCAGAAGAAGCTGAAGAACAGGTGAGCCATGGCCTATGACCCCGGCAACATCTTCGCCCGCATCCTGCGCGGCGAGATCCCCTGCAAGACGGTCTACGAGGACGCGTTCGCGCTGGCCTTCCACGACATCCACCCGCAAGCCCCCGTCCACGTCCTGGTGATCCCCAAGGGGCCTTACGAGTCGATGGACGACTTCACCGCCCGCGCCTCGGAGGCCGAGATCGCCGGCCTGTTCCGCGCCGTGGCCAAGGTCGCCGACCTGACCGGCGTGACCGCCACCGGCTGGCGCATGCTGAGCAATATCGGCGAGCACGGCCATCAGGAGGTTCCCCACCTCCACATCCACGTGTTCGGCGGCCGTCCGCTGGGCCGGATGATCGGCAAGGGCTAATTTTTCAGGCTGCGGAAAAAGAAAAGGTTCACCACCAAGGACACCAAGAGTCACCAAGGGACCGGCGCTGTACGGGCGAAACGCCCCCCTTGGTGTCCTTGGTGTTTCCCCATCTACTTTCCACCGCGCCCGCTTGGTCAAAGGCCGGTATGACGGGTGCGACCGTGACCAAAAAGCGGGCCACGCATTGGAATAGCGCGAAAATTGGACGCTAGCCTGTCCATAGGAGGTTTTGCTAACCTCCCGGACCCAAGATCATGGCCGAAAGCGCGGGTTCGGCCGCATCAGGATATATCTCAATGGATCTGGCGAAGGTGCAGGAACTGGTGTTCGAAGTGGTGGCCGGTCTGGTGGCCGACTGGGATCTCGACGCCGAGATTGGCCCAACGACCCGGCTGGTCGCCGATCTGGAGTTCGAATCGATCGACATCATCCAGATGGTGGTCGCCTTCGAGGAGCGCCTGCGAAAGCGCAATCTGGGTTTCGAGAAGTTGCTGATGATCGACGGCCGCTATGTCGACGATCTGTCCTTGGGCCAAATCGCCGCGTTCCTTCACCAGCGATTGACGGTGGCGGCATGACGCGCACCCTGTTCATCGGCCTGGACGGCGCCACCTTCACCATCCTGGACGAGCTGACCTCGGACCCCTATGGCGAGGGCGTCACCATGCCCTTCCTGGCCGGGCTGATCGCCGGGGGCCACAAGGCGCCGCTGCGTTCGACCAACCATCCGCTGACGCCGCCCGCCTGGGTGTCGTTGATGACCGGCCGCAATCCCGGCAGCCACGGGGTGTTCGACTTCGTGCGCTTCAAGGACATGGGGCACGACGTCTATTTCACCCTGTACGATGCGCGCGACATCCAGGACGAGACCATCTGGTCGCTGGCCGGCCGCCAGGGGCGCCGCATCGTCTCGCTGAATTTCCCGATGATGGCGCCGCCGCCCGAGGTCGAGGGCTGCCTGGTGCCGGGCTTCACCTCGTGGAAGCATCTGCGCCGCAACATGCGGCCCGAGGGCCTTTACGACCGCATCAAGGCGATTGAGGGCTTCGACCCCAAGGAACTGGCCTGGGACTTCGAGCGCGAAGCGAAGATCGGCGAGGACATGCCCGAGGACGAGGTCGAGGGCTGGGTCCGCCATCACCTGCCGCGCGAGGCGCAGTGGTTCCGCATCGCCGACACCCTGCTCGAACAGGAAAACCCCGATTTGTTCGCCGTGATGTTCGACGGCACCGACAAGATCCAGCATCAGGCGTGGCACGCGCTGGACCCCGCCTTGCGGCCGGCCGCGCCCAGCGAATCCTGGCTGCGCCTGCGCGCCCTGTGCCTGGGCTATTTCCGCGAACTGGACGGCTATATCCGCCGGCTGGTCGAGCGGGCGGGGCCGGACGCCCAAATCTTCCTGGCCTCGGATCACGGCTTCACGGCGTCGCCGCGGGTCGTGCGGATCAATCGCTGGTTGGGCGAGAAGGGTTGGCTGACTTGGCGCGCGGCGGGCGACAGCGAGGCCGAGAAGCGCCGCGAAAGCGCCAATTTCGCCTATCTCGACTGGACCAAGACGCTGGCCTACTGCCCGACGCCGTCGTCCAACGGCATCGCCATCCGCGTGGCGCGCGGCCCCGGCGAGCCCGGCGTGCCCGAGGCCGACTACGAGTCCTTCCGCGACACCCTGGTCGCCGAGCTGAAGGAGATGCGCGACCCCCTGACCGGCGAAAAGGTGATCCGCGACGTGCTGTTGCGCGAGCGGGCCTTCCCCGGCGCGGCGATGGGCGACTGCCCCGACCTGACCCTGGTCCTGGCCGATTACGGCTTCGTCTCGGTGCGCAACGTCGCCCCGGTGGTGTCGATGCGCGCCACGCCCACCGGCACCCACCACCCGGACGGCATCTTCATCGCCGCCGGCCCCGGCATCGCGCCGGGCGCCTCGGGGCGGTTCTCGATCCTGGACGTTCCCTCGATCCTGATGCACAGCCTGGACCTGCCGGTGCCCCGCAATTTCGAGGGGCGCGTGCCGGACGGCCTGTTCGCCCGCGAGGTGACGATCGGCCCGCCCTCGCGCCGCATGGCGGCCGGAACCGCCGCCGAGCCGCAGGTCGCCGACGAGGCGTCCGAGGCCGAGAAGTTGCGCATCCTCGAGCAGCTCAAGGCCCTGGGATATCTGGAGGACTGATGCCCTTCGCGGAGCTGCCGGCGGTCCGGATCAACTATTTGCGGATGCCGGCCGAGGACGAGGCGCCCGCCCCCGAGGATGTCGTGATGATTCACGGCCTGGCCACCAACATGGCCTTCTGGTATGGCGGTCTGGCCCCCGTGCTGACTCGTTTCGCGCGCGTTACGATCTACGATTTGCGCGGGCATGGCCATTCCTCGATGCCGCCCACCGGCTATTCGCCGGTCGAGATGGCCGAGGATCTGCGCCTGTTGCTGGATCATCTGGGCATCGACAGCGCCCATATGGTGGCGCACAGCTTCGGCGGCATGGTGGCGGTGATCTTCGCCCTGAGCCACCCCGAGCGGGTCAAGAGCCTGGTGCTGGCCGATGTCCGCCTGCGCCCGGTGCAGCCCCGGCTGCGGCTGCGCCAATGGCGCTTCGCGCCGCGCTGGCACGAGGCGCTGGCCGAGGCGGGGGTGACGCTGGACGACGACCATCCCGATTCGGGCATCCTGCTGCTGACCGAACTGGCCCGCCTGACCGTCGAGCGGCCCGACGACGCGCGCCGCCTGAACGAGACCTTCTTCGGCGCCGAGGCCCGCCTGGGCACCCGAACCGCGCGACGCTGGCTGAACATGCTGGAGACCACCTCGGCGTTCGGCGAGATCACCGGCCCCGGCCCCGATTTCCATCGCGACGATCTGAAGCGCCTGACCCAGCCGATCCTCGCTTTGGTCGGCGAGCATTCGATCGCCAAGACCTCGGCGCGGGTGCTGAAACGCGAATGCGCGAATTGCGTCTTGCGGGTGATCCCCGGCGCCGGGCATTTCTTCCCGCTGTCGCGGCGCCAGCTTTTCGCCCGGCTGTGCCTGCGCTTTTACGCCGCGCGGGCCGGCTGGCGCCCCGAACTCGGCACGAGGCATTGAGATGAATCCGCTCGTCTTCGCGCTCACCCCCGCCGGACCGCCCGACCCCTCGCTGGCCATCGCCGCCAGCCGGGCCGGCGCGATCGGCATCCTGAACGGCTGGGGCGAAGCCGCGCTGGCCAAGCTGGCGCGCTTCGCCAAGGGCCGGTTCGGCGTCAAGCTGTCGGCTCCGGCGGCCGATTCGCTGGCCCGGTGCCTGGCGGTGGCCGGCCTGCGGGATATCGTGCTGGACGTCGAAGACATCGCCGCCCACGCCGCCGCGCTGGCCGCCTTCCGCGCGGCGGGTGGAACGGTGTGGGCCGAAATCCTGGGCTGGGACCCCGCCTACGCCGCGTTGCCGGTCGATGGCTGGTGGGCCAAGGGCTGCGAGTCGGGCGGCGTGGTCGGCGAGCAGATGGCCTTCGTGCTGCTTCAGGCGGTGCTGGCCGAAACCGCGCTGCCGGTTTGCCTGCGCGGCGGCATCGGCATCCACACCGGCGCCGCCGCCTTGGCGGGCGGGGCGGCCGGGCTGGTCTATGACGACCAGCTTCTGCTGCTGGGCGATTCGCCGCTGCCCGCCGAGCACCGCCGCCGGCTGGAAAGCTTCGGCGGCACCGAGACGCTTTTGCTTCCGCAAGGACCGGGCCGGAGCGTCCGTCAGTGGGCGCGGCCGGGCGCCAAGGATGGCGAAATCCTGCCGATCGGACAGGCGGCGGCGCTGGCGCGTGGTTTCCGCGACCGGCTGGGCTCGGTCGCGGCGGTGGTCAAGGCGGTGGTCTCGGCCGCCGGCCATGCCGATCTCGCCTTGCGTCACGATCTGCTGGGCGAGGGCTCGGCGCTGGCCGCCGCGCACGGCACCCGCTGGCCGCTGGTGCAAGGGCCGATGACCCATGTCAGCGACCGCGCCGGCTTCATCGACTCGGTGGCCCGCGAGGGCGCCCTGCCGATGGCCGCGCTGTCCATGATGAGGGGTGACGCGGCGCGCGCCCTTTTGACCGAGACGGCGGCCACGCTGGGCGATCTGCCCTGGGGCGTCGGCCTTTTGGGCTTCGTCCCCCCCGACGTGCTGGCCGAGCAACAGGCGGCCATCGCCCTGTCGCGGCCCCGCTTCGCGATCATCGCGGGCGGGCGGCCCGAGCAGGCGGCGGGATTGGAATCGGCCGGAATCCGCACCTATCTGCACGTCCCCTCGCCGGTCCTGCTGGAGCAGTTCGTCGAACAGGGCGCCCGTCATTTCGTCTTCGAAGGGCGCGAATGCGGCGGCCATATCGGGCCTTTGTCCAGCTTCACCCTGTGGGAGCTGATGATCGAGGCGGTGCTGGCCCACCCCACCGCCGGGCTGCATGTGCTGCTGGCCGGCGGCATCCACGATTCCCGCTCGGCGGCGATGGCCGCCACCGCCGCCGCGCCGCTGGCCGAAAAGGGCGTGCGGGTCGGCTTCCTGATGGGCACCGGCTATTGCTTCACCGCCGAGGCGGTCGCCACCGGCGCGGTCACCGAATCCTTCCAAAGCGTGGCGGTCGGCTGCCGCCGCACCATCGAACTGGTGAATGGCCCCGGCCACGCCAGCCGGGTGGCCGACACCGCCATCGCCTGCGCCTTCGCCGACCGCAAGGCCGAGATGGAGCGCCAGGGCGCCAGCGTCGCCGCGATCAAGGACGCGTTGGAGAGCTTCTCGCTGGGCCGCCTGCGCCTCGCCACCAAGGGCCTGATGCGCGCCGAGGGGGCGCGCGACTTGAGCGTCCGCCCGGTCGACGAGCAACTGGACGGCGGCATGTTCATGATCGGTCAGGTCGCCGCCTTGCGCGACTCGGTGCTGGGCATCGCCGATCTGCATCGCGCGGTCACCGCCGAGGCCGCCGCGTTCCTTCACTCGCGCCGCGTCGCCCAGCCGATGCCCGCCGCGCCGCCGCCGGCCGACATCGCGGTGGTCGGCATCGGCACCCTGCTGCCCGGCGCCCAGGATGCGCGGCGCTATTGGGAGAACATCCTCGACAAGGCGCTGGCGATTCGCGAGGTGCCCCCCGATCGCTGGGATTCCGGCCTGTTCTTCGACGCCGAGCGCTCGACCCGCGACAAGGTCTATTCGCGCTGGGGCGGTTTCCTGGACGAGGTGGTGTTCGACCCGGTGCGCTTCGGCATGCCGCCGTCGTCGCTGGGCGCCATCGATCCGATGCAGCTTCTCGCCCTGGCCGCCGTGCGCCAGGCGCTGGACGATCAGGCCGGCACCGCCGACGAGCCGCGCCGCACCTCGGTGATCTTGGGATTCTCGGGCGGGCTGGGCGAGTTGGGACTGCAATACGGCGCCCGCGCCGAATTGCCCCGGCTGGTGCCCGGCCTGGACGACTCGATCCTGGCCCGCCTGCCGGAATGGACCGAAGACAGCTTCGCCGGCCTGCTGCCCAACGTCTCGGCCGGGCGGGTGGCCAATCGTTTCGATTTCGGCGGCGTCAACCTGACCGTCGACGCGGCCTGCGCCTCGTCGCTGGCCGCGATCTATCAGTCGGTGCTGGAATTGCAGTCGGGGCGCAGCGACCGGGTGGTCACCGGCGGCGTCGACACCTTGCAGAATCCGTTCGGCTTCCTGTGCTTCAGCAAGACCCAGGCGCTGTCGCCGACCGGCGCGTGCCGCACCTTCGACCAGTCGGCCGATGGCATCGCCATCGCCGAGGGGCTGGCCATCGTGGTGCTGAAGCGCCTGGCCGACGCCGAGCGCGACGGCGATCAAATCTATGCGGTCATCAAGGGCGTCGGCGGCTCGTCGGACGGCCGGGTCAAGGGCCTGACCGCGCCGCTGCCGGCCGGGCAATCGGCCGCCATCCGCCGCGCCTGGGCGCAGGCCGGCGCCTCGCCCGCCACCTGCGGCCTGTGGGAGGCGCACGGCACCGGCACGGTGGCCGGCGACCGCGCCGAGTTGGAATCGGCGACCGAAATCCTGGCCGAGGCCGGCACGCCCCCCGGTTCCTGCGCGATCGGCTCGGTCAAGACGATGATCGGCCACACCAAGGCCGCCGCCGGCGTGTCGGGTCTGATCAAGGTGGCGCTGGCGCTGCACCACAAGGTCTTGCCGCCCCATCGCGGCGTGACCAAGCCCAATCCCGCCTTCGGGCCGGACTCGCCGCTGCGCCTGTCGCAGGAGGCGCGTCCCTGGACGCGCCACCCCCACCATCCGCGCCGCGCGGCGGTCAGCGCCTTCGGGTTCGGCGGCACCAATTTCCATGCGGTGCTGGAAGAGTACGAGGGCGAGTGGCGCGACCGTCCGGCGGTGCGCGACACTTGGCCGGTCGAGTTGTATGTGTGGCGCGGCGAGACCAT
>JADGAL010000379.1 GCA_015232025.1 Alphaproteobacteria bacterium | reverse complement strand
GACGAGGCGGCGCACGGCGAGGCGCTGGACCTCGCGGCGCGTTACGCCGCCTGGGCGGTCCACACGCCCGAGGGCCAACGCCGCCATGCGCGCGGCGTGCTGTTCAAGGTGCCGGCCAAGCGCGATCCCCTCCATCTGGTGCCCGGCGCGTTGATCGAGCGCGACGGCGTCGTGGCCCTGGTCCACCCCGCCTTGGGCCGGCGCGAGCGCGACGGCTTCGACCTCACCGATCCGGGGATGGGGCTGACCGGCGCGCTGGATCAGGCGACCTACTGCATCCTGTGCCACCATCAGGGCAAGGACTCCTGCTCGAAGGGCCTGCATGACAAGGCGACCGGCGCCTTCCAGCTTAGCGCGGTGGGCGATTCGCTGACCGGCTGCCCGCTCGAGGAAAAGATTTCCGAGATGCACGAGGCCAAGGGGCGCGGCTGGTCGCTGGCCGCCCTGGCCTGCGCGGTGATCGACAATCCGATGGTGGCCGGCACCGGCCACCGCATCTGCAACGACTGCGTGGCCGCCTGCATCTACAACAATCAGCACAAGGACCCGGTCGACGTGCCGCAGGTCGAGACGCGCGTCTTGAAGGATGTGCTGTCGCTGCCCTGGGGCTTCGAGATCTATTCCCTGCTGACCCGCTGGAATCCCTTGAACCTGCGCCGCCCGCTGCCTCGGCCCGAGACCGGCCGCAGCGTGCTGGTGGTGGGATTGGGGCCGGCCGGCTACACCCTGGCCCATCACCTGATGCAGGACGGCCATCGGGTGGTGGCCATCGACGGCCTGAAGATCGAGCCCTTGGCCAAGGCGCTGTCGGGACCGATCAAGGACGCGTCGGCGCTGTTCCAGCCCTTGGGCGAACGCCCCACCGGCGGCTTCGGCGGGGTGGCCGAATACGGCATCACGGTGCGCTGGGACAAGAATTTCCTGACCGTGCTGCGGCTGCTGCTCGAACGCCGCGCGGAATTCCGCATGTATGGCGGGATTCGCTTCGGCGGCGCGATCGGGCTGGACGACGCCTTCGCGATGGGCTTCGACCATGTCGCCTTGTGCATGGGGGCGGGCAAGCCGACCGTGCTCGGCCTGCCCGGCGGGCTGTCGCGCGGCGTGCGCACCGCCTCGGATTTCCTGATGGCGCTGCAATTGACCGGGGCGGCGCGCCGCGACTCGGTGGCCAATCTGCAAATCCGCCTGCCGGTGGTGGTGATCGGCGGCGGGCTGACCGCGATCGACACCTGCACCGAGGCGCTGGCCTATTACCCGGTGCAGGTCGAAAAGTTCCTGTCGCGCCTGGAGACCCTGGGCGAGGAACCCGCCTGGAGCGAGGAGGAGGCGGAGATCGCCGCCGAGTTCACGACCCATGCCCGCGCCCTGCGCCAAGCGCGCGCCGAGGGCCGGCCGATCGGCGAACTGCTCGAATCGTGGGGTGGCGCGACCATCGCCTATCGCCGCACCCTGACCGAGGCCCCGGCCTATCGCAATCACGAGGAGATCACCAAGGCGCTGGAGGAGGGCATCCGCTTCGCCGAGGGACTGACTCCGCTCGAAGTGGTCACCGATCGCTTCGGCCACGCCGAGGCGCTGCGGGTGCGCCGGGCCGATGGCGCCGAGACCATGCTGGCGGCGCGCGCCGTGCTGATCGCCGCCGGCACCCAGCCCAATACCACCTTGGCCCGCGAGACCGAGGGCATCGCGCTCGACGGCCGCCATTTCCGCGCGCTGGGCGAGGGCAAGCCCGAGGCCAGCACCAAGCCGGCCGAGGCGCGGGTGCTGATGCGACGCCGCCCCGATGGCCGCGCCGTCAGCTTCTTCGGCGACCTGCATCCGTCTTACGCCGGCAATGTGGTCAGCGCGATGGCCGGCGCCCTGCAAGGCCATCCGGTGGTGACCGAGGCGATGGCCGACTTGCCGCCGCCGGCCATCCGCTTCGCCGATCTGATCGAACGTCTGGACGCCGATCTCGGCGCCGTGGTCGAACGCGTGGAACGCCTCGCCCCCAACATCGTCGAGGTGGTGGTCAAGGCGCCGGCCGCCGCCCGCGCCTTCCGGCCGGGCCAGTTCTACCGTCTGCAGAACTTCGAGGCCCACGCGCGGCGCGCCGCCGGCACCGTGCTGGCCATGGAGGGCATCGCCCTGACCGGCGCCTGGGTCGATCGCGATCGCGGGCTGGTCTCGCTGATCGTGCTGGAAATGGGCGGATCGTCCAGCCTGTGCGCCCAACTGCTGCCGGGCGAGCCGGTGGTGCTGATGGGGCCGACCGGCACGCCGACCGAGATTCCGTCCGGCGAGACGGTGCTGCTGGCCGGCGGCGGGCTGGGCAACGCGGTGCTGTTCTCGATCGGCCAGGCGTTGCGCGCCGCCGGCTCGCGGGTGCTGTACTTCGCCGGCTATCGCGGCCCGGCCGATCGCTTCAAGATCGACGAGATCGAGGCGGCGGCCGACGTGGTGGTGTGGGGCGTCGACCAGGGCGAGGCCTTCGCGCCGCGCCGGCCCAAAGACCGCGCCTTCGTGGGCAACATCGTCGAGGCGATGCGGGCCTATGGCGAAGGCCGCCTGGGACCGGCCGCCATTCCGCTGGAAACCGTCGACCGCATCCTGGTGATCGGCTCGGATCGCATGATGGCGGCGGTGGCGGCGGCCCGTCATGGCGTGCTGGCGCCCTTCCTGCCACGGGCGCGGGTGGCGATCGGCAGCATCAATTCGCCGATGCAATGCATGATGAAGGAAATCTGCGGCCAGTGCGTCCAGACCCATATCGACCCGGCGACCGGCGAGAAGAGCGTGGTGTTCTCGTGCATGAACCAGGACCAGCCGCTCGACCACGTCGATTTTCCCGGACTGAACCAGCGGCTTCGCCAGAACGCCGCGCAGGAGAAGGTGACCCGGTCGTGGATCGCCCACTGCCTTAACCTACCCTCAACGAGATAGGACTAAAGTCGTACCCCGGTCGATGGACGATCGGGGTGGGGTGGGATGCTTGGCGGATGGATTCGGACGGCGGCCTTGGCCTTGATCCTTCTTCCGCCGGCCGGCCCGGCCGCGGCGACCGCCGATCTGGTGGTGATCGAAAAGGCCGCCCGCCGAATGACCCTGCATTCCGGCGGCGCGGTGCTTCGCGCCTACGACGTGGCGCTGGGGCGCCAGCCACGCGGGCCGAAGCGGCGCGAGGGGGACGGCCGCACCCCCGAGGGGCGCTATGTCATCGAGGCCCGCAATTCCGCCTCCAAATACCACCTTGCGTTGCGCATCTCCTATCCCGACGCCGACGACCGCGCCCGCGAGAAACCCTGGCTGTTCCGCACCTATTCGGGCCATTCCTCGGCCGGCGAGAGCAACCGCCTGTACCGCACCAATCTGGCGCGCGGCCAG
>JADGAL010000378.1 GCA_015232025.1 Alphaproteobacteria bacterium | reverse complement strand
ATGAATCCCACGGAACATGCTTCAAAAGGTCGTGCAAAACGCTATTCTGGTGCCGCATGGCGTTGAGTCCTTTCGTGTCCAGGAGACGCTAGAACGTCTGAACACGATTAGAATCAATGCCATGCGCTCTGTCCAGCAAAGAGTGTGCCGGACAGCCGTGGGTCAAGCCCGGCCATGACGGAAAAGGGGACAAAAGTGAATCTTTTGTTGGCGTCAGTGCACTAGGAATTCGGCTTCGGCGGAGGGTTGCGCGGCGCGAAGGTGATGGTCACCCGGCTGGCCGCCGGATTGGGCTGATCGAGCGTCACGCCGAAGGCCAGGGTGGCGTTGGCGCCGATCTCCTGCGAGGGCGGCTCGAAGCTTTTTTCCTGCACCATCACGTCGTTGTCGTAAAGGGTGAGGCGCAGGAACGGAAGCTCGCGCGGGGCGTCGCCCATGTTGACGATCACGCCGCGCACGATCAGCATCTCGGTTTCGCCGACCACGCGGCGCTCGGAGGAATAGTTGCGGAACTCGAGTCCGGCGCCGACCACCTCTTGGCGCAGGCCGAACTGGCGCAGATAGCCGTCCGCCGCCGGGAACATATCGATCACCCGGTCCTGCAGCGACCAAGCGGCGAAGCCGCCCGCCCCGACCACCAGAAGCAGGACCAACAGCGTCGCGGCCACGGCGCCAAGGCCGCGACGGCGGCGACCACCCTGCTCGGGCCGGTCGCCGAAGATGTCGGGGATCGGTTCGGGCGGGTCCGACATCAGATCGTCGAAATCGGGGAGGCCGCCCTGGTCGCCGCGCGCCGACGCGCCGAACCCCTCGTCCTCGGGCTCGTCGAACATCGGCATGTCGTCGTCGGACGGCTCGCTCAGGAAATCCGGCTCGGCGGCCGGCCGGTCCGAGGCGTCCATCTCGAGCGGCAGGTCCGAGCGCGAGGCCACGGCGGATAACGCGGCCGCGAAGTCGCCGCCGCCATCGCCATCGGACTCGGAGGGCAGGTCGGGATCGGGCTTGGCGGCGGCGCGCGGCTGGGCCTTCGGCGCGGGCTTGGGCGCCGGCTTGGGCTTGGGGGCCGGGGCGGGTTCCGGTTCCGGTTCAGGCTCGGACGCGAAATCGTCCAGCGGATACTGGTGCCATTTGTGTTCGCAACGGGCGCATTTGAGCATGCGACCGCCATTCCCAAGCGCCTTGTCGGGAACGCCGAACTTGGTCGAGCAATTGGGGCAGGTGATGATCATCCGCGACTCTGTACCCCTCACACGCATCCGTTATAGGCTGTCACTCCGACCGACACAAGCGCGCGCTGGACGGGGGCGCCGCGCGAATGGTAATCCTCGGGCGTGTCTTGGAGACCGGGACAGTGCAGCGGCAAGCGGCGACCAGAGGCAATGTGGTGCAGTTCAAGAGCGTCGGCCTGCGCTATGGGTCCGGGCCCGAAGTGCTGCAAGATATCGCGTTCACCTTACCAGCCGGATCTTTCCATTTCCTTACCGGGTTGAGCGGCGCCGGCAAATCTTCTCTGCTGCGCCTGATGTACCTGGCGCAGCGCCCGACCAGGGGCCGCGTGCTGCTGTTCGAGAAGGACACCGCCGACTTGGCGCGCAGTCAAATGCCGGCCCTGCGGCGGCGAATCGGCGTGGTTTTCCAGGAGTTTCGCCTGCTCGACCACCTGTCGGCGCTGGACAACGTGGCGCTGCCGCTGCGCGTCGCCGGGGTGTCCGAGACCGACGTGCAGCGCTATGTGCCCGAGCTTCTGACCTGGGTCGGTCTGGCCGATCAGCTTCACGCCAAGCCGCACACCCTGTCGGGCGGACAGAAGCAGCGGGTGGCCATCGCCCGCGCGGTGATCGGGCGGCCCGACCTCTTGCTCGCCGACGAGCCGACGGGCAATGTCGACGACCAGATGGCGATGCGCCTGCTGTACCTGTTCGAGGAGTTGAACAAGCTGGGCACCACCGTGGTGATCGCCACCCACAACGAGGCGCTGGTCACCCGCTTCCGCCACCCGCGCCTGATCATCGATCACGGCCAGGTGTCGCAGGTGGCGCCGTTATGATCGGCCGCCGCTCGGACCTGCCGCTGGCCAAGGACTCGACGGGGCGCTTCCTGCCGCTGCTGGTCGCCCTGATGGTGTTCCTGTCGGCCGTCGCGGTGGCCGGGGTGATCGTGCTGGAGGGCATGATCCACCGCTGGGACCGCGACGTCGCCGGCACCCTGACCGTTCAAGTCACGCCGGCCGCCGGCAATCCGGCCGAATCGGCGCGCCTGACCGACGAGCGGGTCAACGCCGCCATCGCCGTGCTGCAAGCCACGCCGGGCGTCGCCAGTTCGCGCGCCTTGCCCAAGGACGAGTTGCTGGCCCTGCTGCAACCCTGGCTGGGCAGCATGGAGCTGCTGCGCGATCTGCCGCTGCCCCGGCTGGTCGACGTCACCCTGGACCAGCGGGCGCATGTCGATGTCGACGCCCTGGCGCTGAAGGTCGGCTCGGTGCCCGGCGCCTCGCTCGACGACCACCGCGTCTGGCTGTCGCGGCTGATCGCCATGTCGCGCACCATCGAATGGCTGGCGATGGGCGCCTTGGCGCTGATCTCGGCGGTGACCTCGGCGACCGTGATCTACGCCACCCGCACCGGCATGGAGGTCCATCGCGAGGTGATCGACGTGCTGCATCTGGTCGGCGCGCAGGACGACTATGTCGCCCGCCAATTCGCCGATCGCGCCTTCACCTTGGGGCTGCGGGGAGGGGCGCTGGGACTCGCCTTGGCGATCCCCGCCTTCGTGGCGGTGTCGCAGGCGGGACGGCGGCTGGAGGGCGGATTCGTGCCGGATCTCAGCTTGCCGGTCTACGGCTGGGCGCTGGTGATGGCGCTGCCCCTGGTGGCCGCCTTCCTGGCCATGATGACGGCGCGCATCACCGTCCACGGCACGCTGTCGAGGCTGCCGTGAGACGGCGGCGGGGCGGCGGGCTGAAGCTGCTGATGGGCGGCGCCGCGCTGGCCTTCGTCGCCTGGGCGGCCGGCCTGTTGTGGTTCGCCGCGGCGATGCCCGAGGCCGTCGAGGACGACGACAGCCCGACCGACGCCATCGTCGTGCTGACCGGCGGGTCCGAGCGGCTGTCGGCGGGTTTCCACCTGCTGGCCTCGCAACGGGCGCGCAAGTTGTTCGTCTCGGGCGTCTATCACGGCGTCGAGGTGGCCGAACTGCTGAGCCTGTCGCGCCAGACCCCCGACGAGGTCGAATGTTGCATCGTGCTGGGCTACAGCGCCGACAACACGGTGGGCAACGCCCTGGAGACCGCCGAATGGATGGCGCGCGAGGGCTTCTCGTCGTTGCGCCTGGTCACCGCCCAATACCATATGCGGCGCAGCCTGCTGGAATTCGACGCCGC
>JADGAL010000377.1 GCA_015232025.1 Alphaproteobacteria bacterium | reverse complement strand
AGCAGATGAAGAATCGGGATGAGCAGCAGCAGCCCGGCGCCCTCGGCCGCCGCCGCCAGCATGGCGAGCAGCGCCAGCCCGACCAGCCTACGCCCGGCGAACGCGACGATGTCGCGTGCGAACGCGGCGAAAGGGCCGCGTTCGCGGGCGGGGTCGTCCTTCAAGACGATCGCTGTCTAGGAAACGAAACCGACCCCATCCCACTGGCTTGCACTCCCGGCCCCCCAGGTTCTCTCGTCGATGACGACGACGCTCAGTACAGGGGTAACCCAGGGTCGCCGATCGCACGCGCGCGGCGCGCCTTCCTCGGCGACGATTTGTCGTTCCTCGCGTTCCGGCGGCAACTGCGGCATGATCCGCTCCTCACACACAAGCCCTTGGCGTCAACCTACAATGAAATACGGCGACGCGTAAAGATATGACATCGCGGCGGCTATTCCACCGTCGAGGCATTCGCCCCTTCACCGTCATCCGCGCACGGCGATCGAGGCGAGAGGCCGATAAGCCGGCAGCGCCCAACGTTCGACCGCCGCGATCATCGCCGGGGTGGCGGCGGATCGCTTCCGCGCGGCGTCCGGCTCGAACGGCCGGTTCGGCGACTTCGCGTGCCATCCGACCAGATCGACGATCGCCGCGCGCGCCCGCGCGTCGACCGCCAGCCCGAACAGGTCGGCGACCGCATGGAAACCCCGCCAGGGAAGAGCCGTGTAATCGACGGCGACGAACGGCGCCTCGCGGTTGGCGAGAGCCTGTTCGCAGAACAGCCCCAATGACCGCGCCAGAAAGGTCTCGCGATCCACATCGTGGAATTCCTCCGGCGGCAGCCCGGTGGTCGCCGCCGCCATCAGGGGATGCGCGGCGGCCCGGAGCCAGGGAGCGGGCTCCCGCAGGTTGGACACCATCACTTCGATCGGGTCGCGGATCACCAACGCCACCGGCACCCGCGGCCAGTTCGCGCGCACGAAGCCCAGCGCGGCGGCGTCTCGGGCACCGAATTTGACGATCAACCGCGAGCCGGTTCCGGCCGAGCGCTGGGCATAGGCCCGCAGCAGCCCGTGGAGCAGAGGAAGGCAGCGCCGCGCCGTCCCCGGAAGCGGCAACGCGACGAGGATCGGCTGCGGCTCGGACAGCACGATTGTTTCTGGAAGTTGGGCCAACATCCGGGCCAGCAATGTCGAGCCGCAACGCGACATGTGGAAAATGAATCCGGCGATCTCGTCGGCCGGCAGCGCCTGGCCCATCGTGTGAAGATCGTCGAGGGGCGTGCGGATGACCGGCCGCGACCGGCCGACACGCAGCACGTCGTCGTCGAAGAACGGGCCGACCAGACGCTCGCCGGTGAAATCGAGCCAGTCCAGCGACGGAACGTCGCTCCGCCGGTCCATGTGGATGGGCAGCATCCGCTTCATTCCGCCCCGCCTTCGACCCAGCGGAGAAACCGCCCCATGGTCAGCGCGACCGACAGTCCCGAGACATAGTCGCGCGCCGCCGCCCAGGGGACGGGGCCGCTCTCGACCGGCCATTCGGCGAGCAGGCGTCGCAGGCGCGCCACGTCGATCACCCGACACGCCGAGGGCGAGGCCGCCAGATCCTCGATTTCGGCGGCCAATCCGGCGCGGCGCGCCGTGGTCAAATGAAATGCTTCGGGAAATTGATGGCCCTTCCGCCGGTTGTCGAGAATGGCCTTGGGAAGTCGATCGGCGAACAGGCGCCGGGCGAAGGCGCGCGGCACCCCGTCGCGCAGGAACAGATCGCGGGGCAAGCCTGCGCAGAAGGCGATCACCCGGCGATCCCAATATGGGCTGGCCGTCTGAGCGCCGGACAGGATGCGGCGCGCGAAAACGCTTTCGGGCACGATCCGCGAACGGTGCACCGGTCGCGACTGGGAGTCCGCCACCGCCGGCCAGACCACGCGGCGCGGGTCGAGCGCGGCCAGCACGGACGAGCGGAACTGGTGTCGTAAAGACAGGCCCGATTCCCGCGCCAATCCGCGCAGTTCGGCAAGCAGACGCCACCACCGCCCGCGCAGGAACAGATGCCTGGGAATATCCAGACCGTCATGCGTGATCGCGCCTTCGCCGCCGTCTCCGGTCAGCAGAACCGGACTGCCCAGTTCGGCGGCCCGCCGATAGGCCGGCAGAAACCAACCCAGCGCGCCGCAATGGGTCACCGGGGCCATCGTCGCCCGGAACAGCGGCGTCGGATCGCACTCGATCGGGTCGATTTCCTCGCGGCTTGAAATCTCGAGAGAGAGGCCCGGCGTCATCGCCGCCAGGGCGGCGACGAACGGCCGCTCGTCGCCGTGAAATCCCGGAGGACAAACCAACGGCATCCCCTCGGGCGGCGCCAGGGTCACCGCCCGCACCCGGCCGGGCGCAAGCCGCGCCGCCGTCGCGGCGATCGCCGAACTGTCCAGTCCGCCGCTGGTGGAGACCACGATCGGCCCCCGCTCGGGCAGGCGGCAGGCGACCGCCTGATCGAACAAGGCCCGCCCCGCCTCGAAATACTCCTCCTCGCGCCGGAAGCGCACGCGGGGCGCGTCGGCCGGCGACCACCAACGCAGCGACCGCTCGCCATCGGGACCGATCACCAGCGTGGTTCCACCCGCGACCAGCCGGATGTCCCGCCAGACGGTGCCGCCCGACGTGTCGAACTCGAACGCCGTCTGGGCGGCCACGGCGCCCTCGTCCAGCACGCGCGGCACCTCGGGCAGGGACAGCAGCGGACGCAGGCCGGTGGCGAAGGCGATCACCCGGCGGTCCCGGTACCAATAAAGGATACGCGTGGGCGACGGGTCGCGCCCAAGCACCAGCCGGCGGTTCGGCCCGTCCCACACCGCGAAGGCGAAGTCGCCCAGCAGGCGCGATCCCAGATCGGCGCCCCAGCGACGCCACGCGGCGGCGAGGTAGTGATGATCGCCGGCCGCCGCCGGGTCGGCGCCGAGCCCGTCGAAGTCCAAGCATTCCGCCAACTCGGATCGATTGTCGAGGCGGCCGTCGAACAGCCACGCCACGCCCTCGCGACGCGGAATGGCCCCATCGCGGAACGGCTCGGCGGCGGGGCGGGCGGCCAGCACCGCCGGGCCGTCCGGCGACGGCATGATCGCGCCGGCCCCGCCGATGGCGTCCGACAGGATGCGCCGACACCCCTCGGGGTCGTTGGAGCCGATGCAACCGGCGAAAAGCGTCATGGCCGGGCGATCCCCTCTCCCCAGGTGGCACAGCATTAGCGCGAACGATGACTAAGGTAAAGCACCTCGATCGGGTGGCGGGCTGGGGAAAGGCTCGATTTTTCATCGCCTTCCCCGGACAGGGCGAAAGGCGGGTCGGGAACCACCTAAAACATACATATGCACTTATTTTTCCGTCTTTTGAACGAAGTCGAAAATTCT
>JADGAL010000376.1:2767-3392 GCA_015232025.1 Alphaproteobacteria bacterium | reverse complement strand
CTGAGTTTCATGCTATGGTCGCCCCAACCATAAGGTCCGGGAGGGGTGGGTTTAATGCTGAAAGCGCTGATCTTCGACGTCGACGGTACGCTGGCCGAAACCGAGGAGGCGCATCGCCGCGCCTTCAACGACACCTTCCGCGACGAGGGTTTGCGCTGGTATTGGGACCAGCGCCTGTATGGCGAGTTGCTGAAGGTGGCGGGCGGCAAGGAACGCATCCACCATTTCATCGACCGCTTCCATCCGGCCCTGCTGTCCGAGCCGGATCTGGTCGAGCGCATCGCCCGTCTGCACCGCGCCAAGACCGACCGCTATCTCAGCCTGATCGCCTCGGGCGAGGTGCCGCTGCGCCCCGGCGTGCGGACGCTGATCGACGAGGCGCGCGCCGCCGGCCGCGCCCTGGCCATCGCCACCACGACCAGCCGCCCCAACGTGGCCGGCCTGCTCGACGCCACCATCGGGCGCGAGGCGATCACCTGGTTCGCGGCGATCGGCGCGGGCGAGGACGCCGGCGCCAAGAAGCCGGCCCCCGAAATCTACCGTCTGGTGCTCGAACGCCTGGGCCTGACCGGCGCCGACTGCCTGGCCTTCGAGGATTCGGCCAACGGCCTGCGCTCGGCGCGCG
>JADGAL010000376.1:0-2706 GCA_015232025.1 Alphaproteobacteria bacterium | reverse complement strand
CGACGACGACTTCACCCACGCCCTGGTCAAGCTGCCCAGCCTGGAGGGCATGACGCTGGCCGATCTCGACGGGCTGCACGCCCGCGCCGGGTGACGGTTCGCCTTTCGCGTGGTGTCCTTTGATTTTTCTGGGCTCGCCATACCTTGAGGTTGGGCCGCTTTTGAGACTGTCTCCCGAATGTCCACGCAAGAATTTTCTGCGGCCCACGCCTTCACCTACGCTCTACGCAAACAGTACGTCCTGCCCGGCAGCGGAGCCCGGTCGATCGAGGAGATCGCGAGACGACTGGTCGGCGTGCACGCGGCACGGGCTATCACCCCCTACTTCGCCATTGATTCGAGGATCGACCGGCATGAGCCCGGCGATCTCCATGACGCGCTTCACGGACGCGCCACCCTGATCAAGGCCCGGTGCATGCGGGGCACGCTGCACCTGCTGCCCATCGGCACCTTCGGTACGGCGCACAATGCGACCCTCGCGAAGCGGATGGGCGTGTGCTTGGGGCGGTATCGCAAGTTGGGCATCGGCGAACGCGCCGTCGAGGTTCTCAAGGCGGACATCCTGGCGTCTCTGGACCAAGGCGCCGAAGCGTCTCCGGCCATCGAGCGGTTGATCTCCGGCCGCCGGGCGGATGGCGTGGAGGCGGTGCGCGCCGTGCTGAAAGGGTTGTGGGAGGAGGGGGCGCTGTGCTGCGTCAACGCGACTCGGGACTTCTGCCGCGAGCAGCGGCTCTACGGACGGATGGAGCGGTACTACCCCGAATTCGCGCGGGAAACGGCTGGAGAACGCCGGAGTTCCATCCGTCGACTCGTCAGGGACTATCTCGCGGGGTACGGACCTGCGATGGTGGGCGATCTGGTCTGGTGGTCCGGACTTGAGAAGAACACGATGGTCAGCGCTCTGGACGAACTTGGCGACGAGGTGCTCACGTTGAGGGTTCGTGGGTTCGACGAGGAGTTTTTGTTGCCATGCGCGGAGATGGACGAGTTCCGCGCCCACACTCCGCCCGAGGACGACTGGGTGGCGATCCTCGCCCATGAAGATCCCAGCCTGAAGGGGTACCACGCCTCGCGAACCCGCTATGTGGACGCCGTTCATTACACAAAACTGTTCAACGCCATTGGCGAGTCGCTGCCGGCGGTCATGCTGAACGGCCGAGTGATCGGCACATGGTCCTTCGACCGCGCGACGGCGGGTCTGAGCTGGACGCCCTTCTTCCGGATCGACGGGCCGGCAAGGGCGTTGATTGCCACCGAATTCGACAAAATGCGACGGCGGCTTCCCGACCTGCTCGGGGTTACGAGGCAACTGTCTTTCTGAGCGAATCCTTTCCGTAGATATCCACGACCTCGAACGTCCCCCGATGATATTCGAAGGTTCGGGCCAACGCGCGCCGCCTTTCCCCCCACTCGTCGGAAGAAATGTCGTCCGGGCGGTGGCGCGAGGGCCAGCGGGCCTCGACGTACTCACGCAGGCGGTGGTACGACGCGGTCAGCTCCTCGAAGTCTTCCGGCGTTCCCCACCAGTGGTTGTTGTTGTGGTGTATATGGAAGCGCCCCCAATCGCCGTCCCAGTCTGGCGAGGCGGGCGTCCCGCGGATGCCGAGACACTTGGCCTGGTTGTAGACGAACGATCCCGGCAGCGGCACGAAGCGAAACAGCGACATACGCCCGATGAGGTCGCCGACCTCGTCGAGGAAGGCGATTGTCTGGCCGACCGATTCCTCGTTTTCCCCAGGGTAGCCGTGGACCAGAAATGCCTTGTTCTTGATGCCGGCCTCGTGGGACATCCGCAGCGCGCGCCGCACCTGATCCAAGGTCACGCCCTTGCCCATGGCCTCGAGCATCCGCATGCTCCCGGATTCGATGCCATATTCGATCTCGTGGCACCCGGCCCGGCCCATCATGGACAGAAGGTCGCGGTCGACCCGGTCGACCCGCGACAGCGCCGCCCACCGCAAGCCCAGATCACCGATCGAGTCGCAGATCTCCGCCACGTTCCGCCGGTTCAGAACGAAGTCGTTGCCGACCATCGCGAATCCCTTGATGTCGTAGGTGCGGATCAGGTCGACCAGTTCCCTGCGCACCTCGCCGCCGCTTCGGTACTGCACTTTCGTTTGGCCCGACGCGCAGTAGCGGCACGTGAAAGGGCAGCCGCGTCCAAGCATGATGTGGGCCATCCGGAGGTCGGTATCGGACATCCGGTCGTTCATCACCACCTCGTCCACGGGCAGGAGATGGCGGGCCGGAAACGGAAGCCGATCGATGTCGCGACTCGGAAGCCTTGGCGGGGTTCGGAAGATCACGCCGCCGCGCCGGAACAGAACGCCCGCGACATCCGAGAAGTCGCGGGTCTGAGCGCGGGCGAGCAGTTCGACCACGGTGTGCTCGCCCTCGCCGACTCCGACGACATCCACGTCGAGGTCGACAAGAGTCTGCTCGGGAAACAAGTTCGCATGAACCCCGCCCGCCATGAGAAGGGCTCCAGCGGAAAATCGTGACGTCCTTCGGCATTCGAGCATGAGATTGAAGGTCGCCGACGCCGAGACGCTGAAGGCCACCGCGTCGAAATCGGCGAGGTCCGGACTGGGCCGTGCCGGCGAGATACGCACGATCGCAACCTCGTGCCCCTCCCGCTCGATCGCGGCGGAGACGTACAGGGCGCCGAACGGGGGAAACTCTTTCCGCATTCCTCTGTACCGCGCG
>JADGAL010000375.1 GCA_015232025.1 Alphaproteobacteria bacterium | reverse complement strand
CGCAGTATCATTCGGTATTAGGTAGCAAACGCACCCAGCCAGCCGTATCCGCCAAACCATTGATTAATGCAATATAGCCCATCCTTCACCTGAGAGGAAGCCATGGGCGATACCTTCATCATCTCCGCCCTGCCCGACCTCGGGTCTCCGGCCCTTGAGCTGGCGCGCGACGCGGGCGTCGGCGCGGCCAGCTTCACCGCCACGCTGCTCGCCCTGTGGCTGGTGTCGGGGCGGCCCAAAAGCGCCGAGCGGCTGGTGCTGTCGGCCGCCCGACGGGTCATTTGCTCTTGGGTCGGAAGGCCTTGCTGACCGCCGGGTCGGTTTCCAGGTAAGGCCCCTCGATCAGGTCGACGCAATAGGGGATCGCCGGAAAGATGGCGCCCAAGCAATCGGCGATCGCCGAGGGCTTGCCCGGCAGGTTGACGATCAAGCTGCGCCCCCGGATGCCCGCCGTCTGCCGCGACAGGATCGCCGTGGGAACGATCTTCAGGCTGACCGCCCGCATCAACTCGCCAAAGCCCGGCATCATCTTGTCGCACACCGCCTCGGTGGCCTCGGGCGTGACGTCGCGCAAAGCCGGCCCGGTGCCGCCGGTGGTGACCACCAGGGCGCAGCCCTCGACATCGCACAAGGCGATCAGCGCCGCCTCGATCTCGTGGCGCTCGTCGGGCACCATGCGCTTGACCGGCCGCCACGGCGTGGTCAGCGTGCGCCGCAACTCGGCCTCGATGGCGGGACCGCCAAGATCCTCGTAAACGCCCCGGCTGGCGCGGTCGGAGACGGTGACGATGCCGATCGGAATGTCATTGTTCACGGGGATTGCCTCACTGGTGGGTGCCAGCCGGAAAGGTGACGCTTCGGCGCGCCGGGGGCAAGAGCTTCCCAAGGCTCCGACGCGGCGCTATGCTGGCCCAGCGTTCAACCGGAGGGATTTGATCGCATGGCGGAAGTCGATATCGCGGCGATGTTGGGCGCTATGGCCGCCGATCTCCGCGACATGCGCCGGGAAAACAAGGCCGAGCATGAGGAACTGAACCGGCAGATCGCCTCATTGAGGCATGCCGTGACGCAGTATCATTCGGTATTAGGTAGCAAACGCACCCAGCCAGCCGTATCCGCCAAGCCATTGATTAATGCAATATAGCCCATCCTTCACCTGAGAGGAAGCCATGGGCGATACCTTCATCATCTCCGGCCTGACCGCCAAGCGGGCGGAGTTTTCCGGCCTGATTGCCGACTACGAAAAGCGTATCGCCTAGGCCCGCGCCGATCTGGTCCACGTTGACGCCGTGCTGCGCATGTTCGGTCCCGACGCCGTTCCGGAGAATATCAAGCCCAAAAAGCCCGCGGCGCCACGACCTCCTACTTCAGCGAACTCTCTCGCCGCTGTCTCGATGCTCTGCGCACAGCAACGGCGCCGATTTCCGCTGACGACATCGACGTTGCCACCATGAAGGACAAGGGCCTTGACCCGGAAGACAGAAAGACCCGATCCGACTTCATCCGCCGCGTTCTGTGGGCGATGAACAGGATGCTACAGAAGGGGGTGGTAGAGAAAGTCGGTCGTGGGTCGGGGGCACGGTGGAAGGCGCCCGACTGACGGGCCTAATCCACCGGGAAGAAGAGTGGGGATGGTTGAGGCTGGCGGCAGTGCCGCGCTAGACCATGGCGATTACCGCTTCAGCCAGTCCCGTGTAGACCCTATCGGCTTCTTCAATGTTGGCCTTGATGCCGTACTCCTTCCCGTTTTGGTTTCGCTTCCATCGAGCGCCAGTCCACTGACCGTCCGTCGCCGTTAGTTCGAATATCGGCTTCGAAAGTTTCTGCGATACTGGTATCAGCCCACTAAAGTTCTGCACGCCAGCTAGGTGGTATGGGGCATCATATTTGACTGCGTTTCTAAACGTATTCTCGTCAATAACCATGCCGATATTCTTCAGTGTCGGCACAAGCTTGGCAGCCATAATTCCCTTAATTCTGTCAAGCCATTCCAAATATGCCTTAGACATTTTCTTCTGATCACTATCGTCGGCTTTTTCGTCAACCGTATATATACGGTAGTTTTGTGAAATGAACCCAAGCATTTTGGGATTTCCAGCCGGAAGAGCGTCTGCCCCACCATCTTTGAAGCTTTTGATTTCGCTCACCCAGCGAGGGAAGACGTTGCTGAGCGAATCTATAGCTTGATAGCAGTAAAAGTCAGGAGAAACCGGTATGATAAAGTAATCGGAACTCATCAAAATGCAGTGATTGGTCGCGGACACGCTTGGGCTCATATCTACCAAAACAATATCTATCGAATTGTCTTTCGCCACCTTCCTAATCAGCTTATTAAATGCGCCAACAAATTGGCGCAGCACGGGGATGGTAGAACTGCTAGTTAGTGCGGTCGCTATCTGAGTATCAATCTCGGAAAATCTAATGTTGCCAGCAAGAACAAACAAGTTCTTGTTGCGCGTTTTAGCAACAGGAGTCTTCCCTGCCGGAGAGTTAATGGCATTGCTCTCCAAGGCAAAGGTCGGCGCCAAGCTGTTAAATATATCAGTATTTTGTTTGCTGTCGTAGAAGGCAAATAGAGAATCATAATCTTCAATACCAAGCGTCAAGCCAGTCAAATTGCATTGCGGATCAGCGTCAACAATCAGAACGCGCTTGCCAAGTGCGGCAAGCTTCCATCCGAGGTGGAAAGTCGTCGTTGTCTTGCTAACACCACCCTTATGATTGAACAGAGATATGATTTTACTCATAAATTCCTCCGATTCACAACTTTCTTCGCCGACATTGCCGTTGGCGCCAACAGTCTGCTCCGCCCTGAACCCTTCCGTAGCCCAGGTGGCGGCGGCAGAGGCTTTGGTTGCAGCGCCGTTCCCGTGGCACCGCTCCCAATGCTACGATCCAATCCAGACAAATGGAAATGTTAGATTCAGTCTCCGCTATTTTCAACAGAAAGAAGGAGGAGCAGGGGAATCATTTGAACGGGATCAGGCGGTCTGTTCGCGCTGACCATCGACCCAGGCCGTGAAGCACGCCGCGAACAGGGCTCCGTCCACCGCGTATGTCTTTATACGGCGCATTCGCCTTGGGCGTGTTTGCTACCGAATACCGGTATCATTCATCCGTGATCGGCCACGGCATCATGATCAGCGAACTCGAAGATCGGGTGCGCCGGGTCGAGACACATCTCAACCTGCCGCCCTACGCCGCCGAATGATCACCCGAAGTGCGAAATCCCCGACAGCGCGTTCAGCCGCCGGTCCGGCTCGCGGTAGTGGTCGCGCAGCCGCGCCCGCGCGTCGTCGGGCAGCGGTGGCACGCCGGTGACCAGCAGGGTGCGGATGCGGCCGCTCACCGCTTCGGGGAGCATGCGGCGCAGCGGCCCCGCCACGGCGGCG
>JADGAL010000374.1 GCA_015232025.1 Alphaproteobacteria bacterium | reverse complement strand
AGGTCCAGCACCTCGGGAAAGACCACGGCCACCCTCATGATGTTCCAGGTCCGATGATCGAGCGGACCGCTTCGACCGCCGAGGTCGCGACGATGGCGGCGGGGGCCGAGGCATCGATCTCCCTCCAGGCGGGATTCCGCAACCGCCGAAGGCGTTCGGCCACCGCCGACTGGAACGCGATGAACGCCGCGAGGTCGTTCCGCGCCTCGGTCCCGCATTCCGTAGGCTTGAGGCCGGGCTTTCTGGACGCCGCGAGGGCGGGATCGACGCCAAGCAACAGCACCAGATCCGGCGCGATCAATTGGTCGAAAAGCCCATCGGCGCAGGTGCGGCCCAGAGCATGAAACCGTGCGATGTATTTGCAGGGGCTCTGGTCGGTGACGGTCACCTGATGCCCGGCAAGGGCCGGCGCCACGATCCAGCGGTGAAACAGATCGAACCACGAGGCCATCAGGAGGATCAGGTGCCGGTGGCCGAGCCTCTGGATCGCGTCCCGCGCGTCGTATCCCCACAGCAGCTCGGTCAAAATCCTCAACCGTTTGGCCGCCCCCTCGTCGGCGGCGACGGAATCGCGCGAGACCAGGGCGGCGTTCACTCCCTCGGCCCGCAGCCGGGCGACCACCTCTCCGGCGATCAGGGTCTTGCCGGCACCGTCGATCCCTTCGACGCAGACGAACCTGCCCATGGCCCCGGCCATCATCGCCCACCCGTGTCGAGCAGGCCGCGCTGGGCGAAAGCGGCGATGTGGTGAGCGATCAGGGCGTCGCGCAATTCGGCCTCGATGGCCGGAAAAATCGTGGCGATCCGGTCGCCGATCGCGTCGAGATCCGAGCGACCGTCCAACTGGTCCCATACCGCCTCGGCGAAAGCGTCGAGCCGCACGATCTCCGTCAGATGTACGAGATGGGCGCCGCCTCCATCCCAGCGTTTCCGCACGAAATAGGCTCTGGCGGGAACGCCGATTTGGATCCACGCGATCATCCGCGCACCCGATCCTGAGCCCGCTCCGTCATTTCCGATGAGAACCGCAGGGCTTCCTCGACATAGGCGCGCGTCTCCGGGGGGGTGTCCGGAATGAAGGCCTCGGCCCGCCAGAGGCGGTCCGCGACGGGCCGGATCGCCGCGTGGGTGTCCGCCAGCCGGTCCAGCTTGGCGAGGCGAAACTTCGTCTTGTCGTTGGTCACGCCATGAGCGTGGAGCAACGCGTCAGCGGAAAAGCCGAGCGCATCGCGGGCCCGCAAGGCGGCCATGCGCATCTGGCCGGCCCGCAGCATGCCGACGGCGTCGTCGAACGCGTCGTCCGCTCTTCGAATCGCCGTGTCCATGAGGTAACGCGCGAAACGCGCGGCATCGAACAGGCCTTGCAGCCGCCGGAACTCCTCCTCGTTCAGAAGGGGCGACCCGACCAGCAATCTGTGGATGAATTCACTTTCCCAGTAGGTCAGGAAGTGCAGATTGTTTCGCTGGGGATCGTTAATCGGCAACTGGTCGAGTTTGCGCTTCAGGTTCATGATGTCCGCGTGCGGCCAGTACTCGACATCATACCTGACGCCGCCCTCAACCAGTCCCAGGATCCCGTGATCCTCTCCTCTTCGGGTGAGCGGGAGATCCTCGGAGATCAGACCGGGCAACGCGACGAAGATGTCGACGTCCGAACTCGGGTTGCCCAACCCCTCCACCAGGGATCCCGACAGCCAAGCGGCCATCGCGTGTCCCGCGGAAAGCCCCGAGAGGACGGCAATGGCCGCCTTGCGCAACTCGGCCAGCTCATATGTATCCGCAGTGGACATGCTCACATCATGATGAGGGCGGGCGAGAATTTCGGAGTCGCGCCGGGATCGATCCCCAAAGGCTTGCAGGCTGTCTTCGGCATTCCGACGACGCTCAGCGAATCGGGCATCCGGTCCGCAGGCATGTTCATCGCTTTGGCCAGCTCGGCCTTCTGCTCGTCGGTCAGAGTGATGCCGGTGACCACGGCGCCCTGCGTGTTCAGTTGATTCTTCATGACATGTCCCTCTTCTTAGTGGTCGCCGCCTGAGTGGTTACCGCCAGCGGTCGCATTTCGCTTGAGCGAACGATGGCATATTGACGCTAAGAAAGAGACATTGCAACCACAGAACGCGTCATGAATGGATGGCGGCGAGCCAATGACAGGTGGCGGATGCAAAGCATTCTCATGCGGGCACAAGCAGCCACCTTTTCTAGCGCGCGCGAAGGGGCTTGCCCACCACCAGGAACTGGCGGGATCGCCGAACCGAGGCGCAAAATCGGCCGGCGAGCGCTCGCCGGCAAGGTTCGGAGCGCGACATCCTGGCCAGCAACGCCGCCTTTCTCGTCGTGTCCTCATCTTGGTGTCAAAAGAATGTCGAGCCCCGACCTCGACTCCCTTCTGGCCGAGATCCGCGCCTGCCGGGTTTGCGAGGCGCATCTGCCGCTGGGGCCACGGCCGGTGTTGCGGGCCACGAGATCGGCGCGGGTGCTGATCGTCGGGCAGGCGCCCGGCACGCGGGTTCACGAGACCGGCATTCCCTGGAACGACCGCTCGGGCGATCGGCTGCGCGGCTGGCTGGGGCTCGACCGCGAGACCTTCTACGACGCGGACCGCATCGCCATCGTGCCCACCGGGATGTGCTATCCCGGCCGCGCGCCGAACGGCGGTGATCTGCCGCCCCGGCCGGAATGCGCGCCGCTGTGGCATCCGCGCCTGCTGGCCCTGATGCCGGCCGTCCGGCTGATCCTGCTGGTCGGCGGCTGGGCCCAGGCCTTCCACCTTGGGCGACGGCGTCGCGCCACCATGACGGCCACGGTCGCCGCATGGCGAGACTTCGACGCGGAGGGTGTGGCGCCGCTGCCCCATCCGAGTTGGCGCACCACGGCCTGGGAGCGCAAGCACCCCTGGTTCGCCGCCGAAATGCTGCCGGAATTGCGCGTCCGCCTGCGCGTCCTTTTGGATTAGGCCGGCGGTAAGCGGCCCGATGGGCGGATTCCCGCTCGACCTCCGTTCGGTGAAATGGGCCGGACCTCCGACCCACATCGCCGGCCATGCGAGACGTGGCGATCATCCCATTGGCGGCCCTTCTGCTCATCTGCCGGACGGCCGCCGCCGAACCGGGTCCGGCTCCCGAACGGACTCTCGTCGACGCCGACCCGGCCGAGGTGGAATGCCTCGCCCTCAACATCTATTTCGAAGGACGCGGCGAGCCGACCGAGGGTCGGGTGGCGGTGGCCCAGGTCACCCTGAACCGGGTCGCCCATCCCGATTGGCCGAAAACCGTGTGTGGCGTGGTCCGGCAGGGGGGGCCGATGGCGCCCTGCCAGTTCTCGTGGTACTGCGACGGTTTGCCGGATCGTCCGACCGATCGGGCGGCGTGGCGCGACGCCCAGGCGCTGGCCCGCGACATGCTGTCCGG
>JADGAL010000373.1 GCA_015232025.1 Alphaproteobacteria bacterium | reverse complement strand
GTCCCGCCTCGAAGTCCTGGAGTGCCCTTTCCCCGGCGGGGGCATCCACGGCACGGTAGATGTTCTTCAGGGCGGTGGCCACCGCCTTGCGGTCCTTCCAGGAGACGAGCTCCACGCTGTGGCGGAGCAGGTGGACGATGCAGGTCTGGACCAGGGTCTCGGGGAAGACCGCCTGGATGGCGTCGGGGAAGCCCTTCAGCCCATCGACCACGGCCAGCAGGATGTCCTCGACGCCCCGGTTCTTCAGCTCGTTCATCACGCGGAGCCAGAACTTGGCGCCCTCGTTCAGTTCCAGCCACAGGCCGAGAACCTCCTTGGTGCCGTCGGCGCGCACGCCCAGCGCCACATGGATGGCCTTGTTGCGGACCAGGCCCTCGTCGCGGATCTTGACCCGGAGGGCATCGAAGAACACGAGCGGATAGACCGGCTCCAGCGGGCGGGCCTGCCCGACCGCGATCTCGTCGAGCACGGCGTCGGTCACCGTGCTGACCAGGTCCGGCGATACTTCGATGCCGTAAAGCTCGCGCAGATGCTCCTGGATGTCCCGGGTGCTCATGCCCCGGGCGTACATCGAGATGATCTTGTCGTCGAAGCCGGGGAACCGGCGCTGGTACTTGGCGATCAGCTGCGGATCGAACGCTCCTTGCCGGTCGCGCGGAACCTCCAGCTGCATCTTGCCGGTTCCCGTCAGCACGGTCTTCCTGCCGTAGCCGTTGCGGCTGTTGCCGTCGGCGCCATCGCCAAGATGGTGATCCATCTCGGCATTCAGGGCGCGCTCGGCCAACGCCCTCTTCAAATCGTCGAGCAGGCCGTTCGGGTCCAGGGCCGTCTTAGGGTCGGTTCCGCCAAGCAATTCATCTAGCAGGGCATCCGAAATACGGGGGGATTTGTGTCGAGCCATGGGACTTCTCCTTTTTGCCCATTATGCCCGCCCGTACACGAAATTCCTGACAGTCCCCCATTTCGCCGACGAGGACGCGTTTACCGATCATCTGATCGCCATCGGCATCACCAAGCCCAAGGCCGTGCGTCTGGCCTGCGAGGCGGCGGTGGCCGGCAGCCGCGCCCACCACGGTCTGCTCGCCGGCGCCGTCATCGTCAGCGACGGCGCCGGCCAGTTCGACGTCTTTCTCCACGGGCTGTGCTGGATCCATGCCGAACGCCTGATCAATCGCCTGATCACGGTGACCGAGGAACAACGCGCCGCCGTGGCCCTGGTCCGCCACCTGATCTGGTGGCTCTATTACGACCTGAAGCTCTACCGGGCGGATCCGACCGCCCGCGCCAAGGCATCGCTGAAGGCCAGGTTCGACCGCATCTTCGGCCGGACCACCGGGTTCGCCGAACTGGACGCCGCCCTGGCCCGTCTCAAGGAGCGCAAGGCCGACCTGCTGGTGGTGCTCGACCGCCCCGAGGTCCCGCTGAACACCAACGGCTCCGAGCACGACGTCCGCGATCCGGTCACCCTGCGCAAGATCAGCGGCAGCACCCGCAGCGAAGACGGCCGACAATGTCGCGACACCTTCCTGTCGCTGAAAAGAACCTGCCAAAAGAATGGCATCTCCTTTTGGACCTACCTTGCCGACCGTCTCGGCATCGTTCCAGGCAGCATAGTATGGCGCGACAATCTGGCTGAGAGGAGCGCGACAATCTGGCTGGGATTTTCCGGTCGCGGCACGAGCATGATTGGAGCCTTTCGGCAGCAAATCAAGCCCGGATTTGTTTGTGTTTGACGTTCCGCGACAATCAGGCGGAGTTTTTGATTGTCGCGCGTCCGGCTGGGCGCCCCGGGCCGCGCTTTTTTTCGATGGCGGCCCGCCGGCGATAGCTCTCGACGTTCATCTCGATGATGGTTGCGTGGTGGACGAGGCGGTCGACGGCGGCCAACGTCATGGCCTGGTCGGGAAAGATTTTGCCCCACTCTCCGAAGGGCTGGTTGGGGGTGATCATGATGGAACGACGTGCGTATCGCGAACCGATCAGTTCGAACAGAACGCTGGTTTCGGCCTGGTCCTTGCTGAGGTAGGCGAGATCGTCGAGGATCAGGAGGTGGTACTTGTCGAGTTTGGCGATGGCGGCTTCGAGAGCCAAGTCGCGCCGCGCGATCTGAAGTTTCTGGACCAGGTCGGTGGTGCGGGTGAACAGGACGCGCCGGCCGTTCTCGACCAGGGCCATGCCGAGTGCGGCGGACAGGTGGCTCTTGCCGCCGCCGGGCGGGCCGAACACGATGAGATTGGCGCCTTGTTCCAGCCAGTCGAGACCGGCGGCCAGCGCCATGATCCGCGCCTTGCTGACCATGGGCACGGCTTCGAAGTCGAACGTATCGAGGGTCTCGCCGGGCGGCAGACGCGCCTCGTCGAGGTGGCGCTCGGTGCGCCGGCGGGCGCGTTCGGCCGCTTCGTGTTCGGCAAGCGTGGCCAGGAAACGGGCGGCGGGCCAGCCCTCCTTGTCGGCGCGGGCGGCCAGATCGGGCCAGACGGCCTTGATGGTGGGCAGTCGCAGTTCGCTTAAAGCGAGGCCGAGGCGGCCGGCATCGACCGGGTCGGAGGCCTTTGCGTCATGGCTGGTCATGGCGTTGCTCCCATGGCGTGCGGGGCGCGGACGGTGCCCAGGTCCTCGTAGGATTTGAGCGGCGTCAGGACGACGACGGCGATCTCGGGCATGGTGCCGTCGTCGGGACCGAACAGCGCGGCCAGCACGGCCAGATCGGGCAGCCGGCCCTGGTCGAGGTCCTGGGCCAGCAGGTCGGCGAGTTCGGCCTCGCAGGCACGCTCATGGGCCAGAGCCAGCAGCTTGACCATGGCCTTGCAGGCGGCGCGCGGCTCCAGGCGGGCGAGCAGGACGTCGAAGGTCTGGGCGTAGGCCTGGCGGGGGAAAAGCTGGTCGCGATAGACCAGGTCCATGAGCGCCATCGGCTTGCGCCTCAAGGAATGAATGATGTGCCGGTAATCGACGACGTGGCCGTGCCGGCCATCGGGGCGGGGGCGGCCGCCACGAGGTGACATCGACCAGGTGCTCCTCGTAGTCGGTGGTGCGACGGTCGGGCAGTTGCGCCAGCACGGCGCGCTCGACGTCGATCCGCTTGGTCTGGCGGGCATTGCGGCGGCTGACCAGTTCGCCGACGAAGCCACGATAGGCGGCCAGGTCGGTGAACTCGGAAGACCCGCGCAACAGCAGCGCGTCCGCCAGCGCCCGGCGCAGATGGCCGTGCGCGCTTTCGACGGAGCCGTTCTCGTGGGCGATGCCGCGGTTGTTGCGGGACGGCGTCATCTTATAATGGTCGCACAGCGCGTCGTAGCGGCGGGTCAGGTCGTCCCTGGCCTCCTGATCAAGATTGCGGAAGGCGGCCGACAGGCTGTCGGTGCGATGCTCGCGGGGCACCCCGCCCAGCGTCCACAGGGCGTTTTGCAATCCCTCGGCCAGG
>JADGAL010000372.1 GCA_015232025.1 Alphaproteobacteria bacterium | reverse complement strand
CCGACGCCCTGCATATCGACGACCCGACCGCCGTGGCCGACCGCCCCGGCTGCCTGTCCGGCGCCACCGCCCTGGCCACGCTGGTGCTGTCGACCGACGACGCCCGCGACCATCTGGGGGCGGCACGCGGGTTGCTAGACGAAGGCGGCGCGGCGACCTTGGTCGGCGGCCAATTGGTGCTGCGCTGGCTGGGCGAGGCGCCGATGGTCCGCCAAGGCTTCGCCCGCGCCTGGGCCGGTCTGCGCGCGCGGGTGGGCGGGTTGTCCGAGCGGCTGCCGCGTCTTTGGCATGTATGATGAAGAAAAAAGATAACCACCAAGACACCAAGGGCACAAAGAGTCAGTGCCTTCTTGGTGTCTTGGTGTCTTGGTGGTTAACCTTTTCCATACCAAGGGAAACTCTCCATGAATCTTACGCCCCGTGAAAGGGACAAGCTGCTGATCTCGATGGCCGCGATGGTGGCGCGTCGGCGGCTGGAGCGCGGCGTCAAGCTGAACCACCCCGAGGCCATCGCGCTGATCACCGACTTCGTGGTCGAGGGCGCCCGCGACGGGCGCTCGGTGGCCGAGCTGATGCGGGACGGCGCCTCGGTGCTGACCCGCGAGCAGGTCATGGAGGGGGTGCCCGAGATGATCCACGACATCCAGGTCGAGGCGACCTTCCCCGACGGGACCAAGCTGGTCACCGTCCACGACCCCATCCGTTGACGGAGCGCGCCCCATGATCCCCGGCGAGATGTTCACCGCCCCCGGCGAAATCGTGCTGAACGAGGGCCGCGACACCGTGACCCTGACGGTCGCCAACACCGGCGACCGGCCGATCCAGGTCGGCAGCCACTACCATTTCTTCGAGACCAACCGGGCGCTGGCCTTCGACCGCGGCCGGGCGCGCGGCTTTCGCCTGGACATCCCCGCCGGCACCGCCGTGCGCTTCGAGCCCGGCCAGACGCGCGCCGTCACCTTGGTGGCCTATGCCGGCCGCCGCGAGGTGTGGGGCTTCGACGGACAAATCGACGGCAAGCTGGAGGGCTGAAGACCATGGCGCATCGCATGGACCGCGCGGCCTATGCCGCCATGTTCGGCCCCACCAAGGGTGACCGCCTGCGGCTGGCCGACACCGATCTGATCCTCGAGGTCGAGGAGGATCGCACCATTTACGGCGAGGAGGTCAAGTTCGGCGGCGGCAAGGTGATCCGCGACGGCCAGGGCCAGGGTCAGGCGACCCGCGCCGAAGGCGCCGCCGACACCGTCATCACCAACGCGCTGATCCTTGACCATTGGGGAATCGTCAAGGCCGATATCGGCCTGCGCGGCGGCCTGATCATGGCGATCGGCAAGGCCGGCAATCCCGACATCCAGCCGGGCGTGGACATCGTGATCGGGCCGGGCACCGAGATCATCGCGGGCGAAGGCCGCATCGTCACGGCCGGCGGCATCGACGCGCACATCCATTTCATCTGCCCGCAGCAGGCCGAGGAGGCGTTGCATTCCGGCGTCACCACCATGCTGGGCGGCGGCACCGGCCCGGCCGACGGCACCAACGCCACCACCTGCACGCCCGGCCCCTGGCATCTGGCGCGCATGCTGCAAGCCGCCGAGGGCCTGCCGGTCAATCTGGGCTTTTTCGGCAAGGGCAACGCCGCCCGCCCGGCCTCGCTGATCGAGCAGATCCGGGCCGGCGCCTGCGGCCTGAAGCTGCACGAGGATTGGGGCACCACGCCGGCCGCCATCCGCAATTGCCTGACCGTCGCCGATGCGATGGACGTGCAGGTCGCCATCCACACCGACACCCTGAACGAGTCGGGCTTCGTCGAGGACACCGTGGCGGCCTTCGAGGGGCGCACCATCCACGCCTTCCACACCGAAGGCGCCGGCGGCGGCCACGCCCCCGACATCATCAAGCTGTGCGGCGTGGCCAATGTGCTGCCGTCCTCGACCAACCCCACGCGGCCGTTCACCATCAACACGGTCGACGAGCATCTGGACATGCTGATGGTCTGCCATCACCTGGATGGCCGCATCCCCGAGGACGTCGCCTTCGCCGAAAGCCGCATCCGCCGCGAGACCATCGCCGCCGAGGACATCCTGCACGATCTGGGCGCCATGAGCATGATCTCGTCGGACAGCCAGGCGATGGGCCGGGTCGGCGAGGTGATCATCCGCACCTGGCAGACCGCCCACAAGATGAAGGTACAGCGCGGCGCCCTGCCCGGCGAGGCGCCCGGCAACGACAATCTGCGCATCAAGCGCTACATCGCCAAATACACCATCAACCCGGCCATCGCGCACGGCATCGCGCGCCATGTCGGCAGCGTCGAGCCGGGCAAGCTGGCCGATCTGGTGCTGTGGAAGCCGGCCTTCTTCGGGGTCAAGCCCGATCTGGTGCTGAAATGCGGCACCATCGCCTCGGCGGCGATGGGCGATCCCAACGCCTCGATCCCCACGCCGCAGCCGGTCCATTACCGGCCGATGTTCGGCGCGTTCGGCCGCGCGCTGCAAGCCGGCGCGGTGACCTTCGTCTCGAAGGCGGCGCTCGACGACCATCTGCCGGCCTCGCTGGGCTTGAACCGTCAGGTGTTGGCGGTCGAGGGCACCCGCGGCATCGGCAAGGCGCAAATGGTGCGCAACGATGCCTGCCCGCATATCGAGGTCGATCCCGAGACCTACGAGGTGCGCGCCGATGGCGAATTGCTGGTCTGCGAGCCGGCCAGCGTGCTGCCGATGGCGCAGCGCTACTTCCTGTTTTGACCATGCGCCGCGCCATCGCCCATCGCCCGGCCGGAAGCTGGCCCGCCGCCGAACAGTCGGGCAGCGTCACCCTGCCCCACGCCGAGCGCCACCGCCGCCGCTTCAGCCTGACCGACGACGACGGCGCGGCCTTCCTGCTCGACCTCGCCCGACCGGCGGCGATGGCCGATGGCGACGGCCTGGAACTGGACGGCGGTGGCTGGCTGCGCGTCGTCGCGGCGCCAGAGGAACTGGCCGAGATCACCTGCGAAGACCCCGAAACCCTGGCCCGCATCGCCTGGCACATCGGCAACCGCCACATGCCGGTGCAAGTCCTGCGCGGCGGCACCCTGCGCCTGCCCGCCGACCATGTCCTGATCGCCATGCTGCAAACCCTGGGCGCCCACGTCCGCCGGGTCACCGCGCCGTTCCAGCCGGAAGGCGGGGCCTATCATGGGCATGAGTGAGTCCGGACTGTGCCGCCTGATGATTTGGTTGTCGCCGGCCTTTCCGGTCGGCGCCTACAGCTATTCGCATGGCATCGAATGGGCGGTCGAGGCGGGCGCCTTGCGCGACCGGGACGGGCTCGCCGATTGGGTGGCCGACGTGCTGCGCCACGGCGCCGGGCGGATCGACGCGGCGCTGTTCCTGGCCGCCCATCGCGCGGTGACGGCGGGTGACGAGCCGGCCTTGCGGCACGCCATCGA
>JADGAL010000371.1 GCA_015232025.1 Alphaproteobacteria bacterium | reverse complement strand
TTGTTGATGGTGTCGAGGAACTCGTTGAACCGCTTGGTGTTGTCGGTTTGGACGGCGGCCTTCATCTTGTCGATTTCTTCGATGAGGTCACGCTTGATCCACTTCGACTTCTTGTCGATGTCCTCCTCAAGGCGACGGATTCCCTGTTCCATCTCCGAGCGGATTTCCACTTTGATCTGATAGGCGCTTTTCACCAGGGAACCCATATACATCATGAGTCCGCCGCCGATGATCAGAACGCCACCGGCCGCCAGTGAAAGCAAAAGTATAGTCCAGAAATTCATGCGGTCTCGTCCGCCGAGTCCGGCCGCGGCCGGAACTCCTCCCCAAAGTGGCCAGTGCCGCCAACGTCGTACTGTCCCTTAACCTTTCGTATATTGCAATCCAAATCCGTTCCAATGCGGGTCAAAGCAGGTCGAGCAGCCGGTACCAGGCCATGGCGAGCGCCAGCAGCGGGGCGCGCGCCCGGCCGCCGGGAAACGGGGCGTGCGGAATCCGGGCATAGACGTCGAAGCGCTCCTCCGTCCCGGCCACCGCCTCGGCCAGCAGGCGGCCGGCGATCGCGGTCAGCAGCACGCCATGGCCGGAATAGCCATGCGCGAACCACAGCCGCCGACCGACTCGGCCGAACCACGGCATGCGGTTCGCGGTGATCGCCACATGGCCGGTCCAGGCGTGCTCGATCGCCACGTCGGCCAGTTCGGGGAAGACCCGCCGCATGCGCTTCCCGATCGCCCGGGCGGGGTCGCCGGCCCCGTCCGACCAATAGCTGGCGCCGCCGCCGAACAGCAGGCGTCCATCGGCCGACAGCCGGAAGTAATCGATGATGTGGTTGGTGTCGCTGACCGCCGCGCCCGAGGGGATCAGGCGTCGCGCCCGCTCGGCGCCCAGCGGAGCGGTGGCGATCATCTGGGTGGCGACCGGCAGGATGCGCCGCGCCGCCGCGGGCACCAGGCGGCCGACATGGGCATTGCCGCACAGGATCAGGTGGTTGGCCCGCACCTCGCCTTGGGCGGTGCGCAGGGTGGCGGCGTCGGTGTCGACCGCCAGCGCCGCGCTGTCCTCGAACAGCGTCACGCCGGCCGCTTCGGCGGCGCGGGCCAAGCCCAGCGCGTAGTTGAGCGGATGCAGATGGCCGCCGCCCTCGTCCTTCAGCCCGCCGAAATAGGCCCCGCCGCCCAACTCGGCGGCCAGCCCGGCGCGGTCCAGCGGGGTGGCGCGCCCATAGCCATAGTCGCGCGCCCACTCCTCGGCCATTTCGGCCAGCCCCGCCAGATGGCGCGGCTTGGCGGCGGCGAACAAATAACCCCATCTCAGATCGCAATCGATGGCGTGGCGGGCGATGCGATCCGCCACGATCGTCTTGGCCTCCTCGGCCATGCGCCACAGCAGGCGCGCGTCGTCGGCCCCGGTCAGGCGGCGGACGCGGCTCATATCCGTGGAATAGCCGGTGACGATCTGCCCGCCATTGCGGCCCGAGGCGCCCCATCCGACCCGATGGGCCTCGACCACCGCGACGCGGAATCCGCGCTCGGCCAGTTCCAGCGCGGCGAGCAGCCCGGTGTAGCCCGCGCCGATCACGCACACGTCGCAGGCGAGGGCGCCCCGCAGGGCGGGCCGTCGCGGCGCCGGATGCGCCGTGGCCTGGTAATAGCCGGAAGTCTGGGTCATGGACGCATGGGGACTAGCACGGCCCATTCCATGCGGCAAGCGGGGTTTCGGTGTTGCGATGGGCGGGCTTATGCTCTACTCGCGCGTCGCCACCACACGGGCCGAGAGACATGCACGATCTTTCCATATGGATCCGCGAGCACCGCATCGCCGAAGTCGAATGCCTGGTCCCCGACATGTCGGGGATCGCCCGCGGCAAGATTCTGCCCGCCTCGAAATTCATGGGCATCCAGGACGACCGCGGCCTGCGCCTGCCCGAAAGCATCTTCGTGCAGACGGTGACCGGCGAATATCCCGAGGAGGACGTCACCAGCGAGGCCAATGGCGACATCTATCTGCGCCCCGATCCCTCGACCCTGCGGCTGGTGCCCTGGTACGACGAGCCGACCGCGCAGGTGATCAGCGATTGCTACTACAATGACGGCTCGCCGGTCGAGATCTCACCCCGCCATGTGCTGCGGCGGGTGCTCAAACTCTACGAAAGCCGGGGCTGGCACCCCATCGTCGCGCCCGAGCTGGAATTCTTCCTGGTCAAGATGAACACCGATCCCGACTACCCGCTCGAACCGCCCAACGGGCGATCGGGACGGCCCGAGATCGGACGGCAATCCTATGGCATCGACGCGGTCAACGAGTTCGATCCGCTGTTCGAGGACGTCTACAACTACTGCGAAAAGCAGGGCATCGACATCGACACGCTGAGCCACGAGGCGGGCGCCGGCCAGATGGAGATCAACTTCAACCACGGCGAACCGCTGGCCCTGGCCGACCAGGTGTTCATGTTCAAGCGCACCGTGCGCCAAGTGGCGCTGCGCCGCCAGGTGTTCGCCACCTTCATGGCCAAGCCGATGCAGAACGAGCCGGGCAGCGCCATGCATATCCACCAGAACCTCCTCGACGGCGAGGGCGTCAACCTGTTCGCCACGCCGACCGGCGAGGACACCGAGCTGTTCCGCTGGCACATCGGCGGGCTGCGCAAATACCTGCCGGCCGCCATGCTGCTGTTCGCGCCCAATGTGAACTCGTACCGGCGGCTGGTGCCCGATTTCGACGCGCCGATCAACGTCCACTGGGGCCGCGACAACCGCACCGTGGGCCTGCGCGTGCCGGTCTCCGGCCCGGCCGGCCGCCGCGTCGAGAACCGTCTGGCCGGCGCCGACGCCAATCCCTATCTGGCGCTCGCCGGCTCGCTGGCCTGCGGCTGGCTGGGAATGGCCGAAAAGCTGGACCCCGGCAAGCCCATCGAGGGTTCGGGCTACACCCGCGCCCATTCGCTGCCCCGCCATTTGCCCGACGCGCTGGGCAAGCTGGCCTCGGCCAAGCCGCTGCGCGACGTGCTCGGCGAGGATTTCATCGAGGCCTTCACCGCCGTCAAGGAGGCCGAGTGGGACGCCTATCAGCGCGTGGTGTCGAGCTGGGAACGGGAGTATTTGTTGCTGAACGTGTAGCGGGTGGACGACATGACGACCCTGGCGGAATTCCTGTCCTGGGACGCGCCGGGTCAGACCCAAGCGAGGCTGGCCGCGCCGTGCCGGGTGAGGGTCGAGGCCGGAGTCCTGTTGCCCCATCGCGGTCGATCCTATTACATCGCCGATCTGGCGGTGTCCTGTCGTCCGGCCGAGCCGGGCCGGCCCGACATCCCCGATCCGCTGTTGATCGTCGAGGTGCTGTCGCCCTCGACGGAAGGTGACGACCGCAAGGTCAAGCTGCCCGATTACCGGCTTCTGCCAAGCGTGCGGGAAATCGTCTATGTCGACCCGGCC
>JADGAL010000370.1 GCA_015232025.1 Alphaproteobacteria bacterium | reverse complement strand
GGCGCCGACCGCCGCGCCGAACGGGTCTTGAACGGCGGTTGATAAGATTCGCCCTTCCGCAGTACTGTCGCCAATGCCTCGGTTCTCCTCCCCCGCATTGGTGGCGCTCGCCGCCATGGTGCTGATCTGGCCGGCCTTTTGGGCCGGCTGGCCGCTCGTCTTCTTCGACAGCGGGGACTATCTGGCGATGGCCGCGACCTGGGAGGTGGTGGTCTATCGCACCCTTCCCTACGCCTTCGTCTGCGCGCTTGGCTGGCTTGCCGGCTCGCCCTGGGCCATCGTGGCGGCGCAAGGCGTCCTGTCCGCGTGGGTGCTGCACGAGGCGACGCACGCCTTCGTCGGCGCGCGCCCCTTGGCGGTATTCGCCGGGCTGACGGCGCTGCTGGCGCCGGGCGGCACGCTGCTGTTCGCCACCCTGGGCGAGCACACCTTCGCCGAGTGGCGCCGCGCCCATCGCGACCTCGGCCTGCCCTGCGGGGCGCGCCACTTCCCCGCCGCTCCACCCTGGCCGCCGGGTGGAAGCGGCGTGGTCGAGGACGAGCGCCTGTTCGCGACCCACCCCGACGCCCAAGCTTTCCTGCGCGGCCTCAAGACGATCGGCGCCCATCTGCCCCAGCCCGGCCACCGCCCGTTGTCGCCCGGCGATTTGCGCCGCGTCCTGCGCCGCCTGGGCGCCGACGTCACGGTCACCTGGCACATTCTGTACGGACGCTGGGAGAAGGCGCCATGAGGGGCGTGTTCGTCACCGGCACCGACACGGGCATCGGCAAGACGCTGGTCTCGGCCTGGCTGGCGCGGGGCTGGGGGGCCGAGTATTGGAAGCCGATCCAGACCGGCATCGCCGAGGGGCTGGATGCCGACACCGTGGCGCGGCTGGCCGGCGTGCGGGTGCATCCCGGCCGTTGGCTGCTGCGGGCGCCCTTGTCGCCGCATCTGGCGGCGCGGCGGGACGGGGTGACGATCACCCTGGACGATTTCGCGCTTCCCCGCACCGACCGGCCGCTGGTGGTCGAGGGGGCGGGCGGGGTGCTGGTGCCGCTCGACGACGCCGGCACGATGATGGCCGGGCTGATCGCGCGGCTGGGGCTGCCGGTCGTGGTGGTGGCGCGAGGCGGGCTGGGCACCATCAACCACACCCTGCTCACCTTGGAGGCGCTGCGGGCGCGCGGGCTGGAGCCGGCCGGGGTGGTGCTGAACGGGCCGCTCGGCGACGGCAATCTTTCCGCCGTCGAAACGTTCGGCCGGGTGCGCGTGCTGGGCGCCATTCCGCCGCTCGGGCCCCAGCCTTCGCTGGAAGGGCTGGCGCCGCCGCCCGCTTTGGAGAGTCTCGCGTGACCGATATCGCCGACCTCGACGCGCGCCATGTCTGGCATCCCTTCACCCAGGCGGCCACCGCGCCGCCGCCGGTGGTGATGGTCGGCGGGCGGGGGGCGGAATTGATCGCCGCCGATCAGCGCGCCTATCTCGACATGGTGTCGTCCTGGTGGGTCAATCTGCATGGACATGCCCACCCGGCCATCGCGTCCGCCATCGCGGCGCAGGCGGGGCGGCTGGAGCAGGTGCTGTTCGCCGACTTCACCCACGAGCCGGCGGTGCGGTTGGCGGCGCGGGTGGCGTCGTTGCTGCCCGGCGATCTCGACCGGGTGTTCTATTCCGACGACGGTTCGACGGCGGTCGAGGTGGCGCTGAAGATGGCGTGGCAGGTGTGGGCCAACCGCGGCGAGCCGCGCCGCCGCTTCGTGGCCTTCGACGGCGGCTATCATGGCGACACGCTGGGCGCCATGTCGGTGGGCGCCGCCTCGGGGTACTTCCGGGCCTGGAAGGATTTGCTGGTGCCGGTCGACGCGGCGCCCTTTCCGGCGACCTGGGAGGGCTGCGATCCCACGGCGCGCGAGGCGGCCAGCCTCGAGGCGGTCGATCGCCTGCTGGCGCCCGGCGACGTGGCGGCGGTGATCATCGAGCCGCTGGTCCAGGGCGCCGCCGGCATGCGCATGTGCCGGCCGGACTTCCTGCGCGCCCTGGCCGATCTGGTGCGGGCGCGCGGCTCGCTTCTGGTGGCGGACGAGGTGATGACCGGCTTCGGCCGCACGGGGGCGCATTTCGCCTGCCTGAAGGCCGGCGTCCAGCCCGATCTGGTCTGCCTGTCGAAGGGGCTGACCGGCGGATTCCTGCCCCTGTCGATGACCGTGGCGCGCGAGGCGCTGTATCGCGAATTCCTGGGGCCGGATCTCGGCCGGGCGTTTCTGCACGGCCATTCCTACACCGCCAATCCGCTGGGCTGCGCGGCCGGGCTGGCCTCGCTCGACCTGCTGCTCGACGCGGCCTGCCAAGCGCGCATCGAAGCCATCGAGGCGTTCCACCGCGCCCGCTTGGCCAAGGTCGCGCCGCGCTGGCGGCCCAGGCTGTGCGGCACCATCGCGGCGCTCGACCTGGGCGAGGGGGGATATGGCTCGGACCTCGCCCCTCGGCTGAAACGGTTTTTTCTCGACCGGGGTCTCCTTTTGCGGCCGCTCGGCCCCACCATCTACCTGCTGCCGCCCTATTGCGTCGATGATGGGCAGTTGGGGCGGGCCTGGGACGCGGTGGACGAGGCGATCGGGCTGTTCGCGCCGCCGTAAGGAGGTTTCCCGATGCCCCGCCTCGTGTTGCTCGCCATGCTGTTGTGCTGGCCCGCCTTGGCGGCCGATGGGACCACCTTCTTCCGCATCGGCGCCGGGGCGACCGGCGAGACCCATTTCGCGCTGGGCGGGGTGATCGCCAACGCGCTGTCCAATCCGCCCGGCTCGCGCGCCTGCGAGCGCGGCGGAAGCTGCGGCGTGCCCGGCCTGATCGCCGTCGCCCAAAGCACCGAAGGCGCCATCGGCAACGTCTTGGCCATCCAGTCCGGCGCGCTGGAGGCCGGGCTGGTGCGCGCCGACGTCGCCACCTGGGCGTTTCGCGGCGAGGGGCCGTTCGCCAAGGCCAAGCCGGCCGAGTCGCTGCGCGCCGTCGCCACGCTGTATCCCGACACCCTGCATGTGGTGGCGCGCCGCGACGCCGGAATCGACCGCATCGAGGATCTCGCCGGCAAGCGGGTGGCGCTGGGCGAGAAGGGCACCGGCGCGGCGGCCGACGCGCTGCTGGTGCTGGACGCGCACGGGCTGTCCCAACGCGCCATCAAGCCGGTCTGGCTGCGCCCCGGCCCGGCCGCCGACGCCTTGGCGCGCGGCGAGTTGGACGCCTTCTTCGCGCTGGACGGCATCCCGGCGCCGGCCGTGGCCGAACTGGCCCGCGAGGCGCCGATCGAGCTCTTGGCGGTCTATGGCCCGCCGGCCGAGGCGTTGCGACGCGACCATCCGTTCTTCCAGGTGGGCGCCATTCCGGCCGGCACCTATCGCGGCGTGGACCGCACGGTGCCGACCGTCGAGATGGACGTCGTGCTGGTGGTCTCGGCCAGC
>JADGAL010000036.1 GCA_015232025.1 Alphaproteobacteria bacterium | reverse complement strand
GATGGCTGCTTCATCGGCATGGGCGCCACGGTGATGGATGGCTGCGTCGTCGAATCGGGCGCCATGGTGGCCGCCGGGGCGCTGGTCACGCCGGGCAAGCGCGTCAAGGCCGGCGAGTTGTGGGGGGGTAGCCCCGCCAAGCCGTTGCGCGCCTTGAAGGCCGAGGAAGTGGCCTTCTTTCCCCAATCCGCCGCCAACTACGCCGAGGTGGCGGCGGAATACCGCCGCATGCCGGGCTACTGAAGCTCCCAGCTTCCGTCCGGCATCCGGCAGGCGACGCCCCACACTTCCTGGAGCCGGTGACCGATCCGGGCCAGCGTCGAGTACTCGCGGCAGTGCGGGCCGCGCCAATGGGTGACCGGCGGCCCCCAGCGCGGGGTGAACGGCACGGGCGGAAGCTGTCGGGCCGGCCGCCCCCAGACCGGACGATCGCAATCGATCACCTCGCGATAGCCATGGCCGGTCCAGCGGCGCTCGATTCGGCAGCCGCGCAAATCCGGCGCGCCCTTCGCGAAGCCACGCCCGCCGCCGAAGCTCTCGTTCTTCCATGAATCGGCATCGGCGGGGGCCGCGCCGAGCAAGGGCGGCAGGGCGACCAGGGCGACGAGAAGGCGTTTCATGGCGGGCTCCAGCGGGGCGGACGCGGCTGATTTGGGCGTGGCCGCCCGCGCCCGCCACCTCGACCGAAGAGGCACGGCGCGAGTCGGGCCGGCGGGTGTTCACCCGGCATGGAGCAGCGCGCGTTTCACCGTCGCGTGATTTTCGTCGCCGTGTTGGCGACCGGCGCCGCGCTGGTCTTTCAATTGCGCGGTCTGCTGCTGCTGGTGTTTGGCGGCATTCTGCTGGCGGTCGCCCTGGATGGCGATGGGCGCTGGCCGTCGTGGTGGTGTCGCTGCTCGCGTTGATGGCGGCCGGTTTCGTGCTGATCGGGGCGCAGGTGGCCACGCAGATCTCGGGCCTCGCCGAGCAGGTGACGCGCGCCGTGCGGGGCTTTTCCGAAACGCTGCGCGGCACCGGCGTCGGCCGCGTGATCTTGCGCCAGCTCGAGGAGGCGCGGCCCGAGCAGATGCTCAATTCGGGCATCTTCGGGCAGATGACCGGCATGGCGTCGTCGGCCCTGGGGGCGCTGACCGACATGCTGATCCTGATGGTGATCGGCCTGTACTTCGCCGCGTCGCCCGACCGCCAGGCCGAGGGGGTGGTGCGCCTGGTTCCACCCGTCCACCGCGCCCGCGCCCGCGACCTGCTGGGCGTCACTGGCCGCGCGCTGCGCCGCTTTCTGCTGGGCAAGCTGGCGGCGATGACCCTGGTGGGGGTGCTGGTCGGCACCGGGCTGGCGCTGATCGGGGTGCCGTTCCCCATCGCGCTCGGCGTGCTGGCCGGACTGCTCGACTTCGTGCCGATCTTCGGGCCGATCGTCGCCGCCGTCCCGGCGCTGCTGCTGTCCATCGGGCAAGAGGGGCGGCAGACGCTGATGGTGGCGGCGCTGTTCCTGGCGGTCCAGCAGCTCGAAGGCTATTTCGTCCTGCCGCTGATCGAGAAGCGGGCGGTTCATGTGCCGCCGGTTCTCACGGTGGTTTCGGTGGTCGGCATGGGGGTGCTGCTTGGCTTGCCGGGCACCATCCTGGCCGAACCGCTGACCGTGGTCATGGTCGTTTGGGTCAGGAAGATCTGGATCGAATGGACGCTTGGCGAGGCCGGCTGAGGAAAGGCGCCGGTTTCCTTTGCGGATGGCGTTCCGAACGGGCTACAGTCTGGGGGGAGGGCCGAGGTCGCGCCTTCGCGCGCGCACTGGAGGCATTTGACATGCGGGTTAAAGTGGTCTGCAAGGCGCCAGGAAAAGACTTCACCGTCGAAGGTGCGCCAGACGGTATCGGCATTCACAAAAGCGGGAATGCCATCCTGATCTTCAAGAAGCAGGGCGTCGCCGTCGAATTGGATCGCGAGGTTTCTCTGGCGCTCGCGCGTCTGTTCACCGAGGGCGGCAACTAATACCCGGAATCACTCATCGGTCAGGGGAACGAGTCGCATCCTCTTGCCGTCGGGGGCGAGCGCCAAGCCGATGCGGCCGTGCTTGAGGCGCAGGGCGTCCTCGCCGAACACTTGACGGCGCCAGCCATGCAGGGCGGGGACGGGCGCCTCGTCGTCGGCGGCGATCGCGTCGATGTCCGAGGACGACGCGACCAGCTTCGACGCCACGTCGTGCTCGTCGCATTTCAGCTTCAGCAGCACCTTCAGAAGATCGACCACCGGCCCCATGCCGCGCGGCAGATCGACGCGCTCGGGCGGGGTCGGGCATTGCTCCTCGGGCAGGGCCTGGGCGCGCGCCACGGCGGCCAGCATGGCTTGGCCGAAGCGGCCCTCGGCGGTGCCGCGCGACATGCCGCGGGTGCGCGCCAGATCGTCGACGGTGGTCGGCGCGCTGGCGGCGATCTCCATCAGCGCCTCGTCGCGCACCAAGCGCTGGCGTGGCAAATCCTTCTCGCGCGCCTCGCGCTCGCGCCATGCCGCCAGTTCCCGCAGGATGGCCAGAAAGCGCGGGCTGGACGAGCGCGGCTTCAGGCGGCGCCACGAATCCTCGGGATCGCCGTCATAGGTCACGGGATCGGTGAGTTGCGCCATCTCCTCGTCCAGCCAGGACAGGCGCCCGTTGCGGTCGAGCCGGCGGCGCAGCTTCTCGTAGGCGACCCGCAAATGGGTCACGTCGGACAGGGCGTAGTGGAGTTGGCGATCGGTCAGCGGCCGCTGCATCCAGTCGGTGAAGCGCAGCGACTTGTCGATGCGGGCGCGGGCCAGTTGCGCGGCCAAGGTCTCGTAACCCACCGCGTCGCCGAATCCGCACACCATCGCCGCCACCTGGGTGTCGAACAGAGGCGTCGGGATCTTGCCCGAGAGGTGATGGAAAATCTCGATGTCCTGGCGCGCCGCGTGGAACACCTTCAGCACCGCCGGATTGGCCAGCAGGTCGAACAGCGGCGCGAGGTCCATGCCCTCGGCCAGCGGATCGACCGCCACGGCCTCGTCCGGCCCGGCCAGCTGGACCAGGCAAAGCTGGGGCCAATACGTCTTTTCGCGCATGAATTCGGTGTCGACGGTTATGAACGACGCCGTGGACAGGCGGGTGCAGAGCGCGGCCAATTCGGCCGAATCAGTAATCAAAGTCATGACGATGCTTGTACACGCTCGGGCGATGGGGGCGCAAGGCGCAGCAGGGTTGACAAGGCCGCTTTCGTTTCACCACTGTAACCGGGGCGGAACTTCCGGGCTGATTTGATGACGAACAGGGCGGACGACGCGGCGCAAGCCGCCGAGAAATTCCTGCCGAGGCTGCCGGCCTCGGTCGAACTCGACCCCGAGGTCAAGAAGCGGGTGATCGGCGGCGTCAAGGCGATGCTGCTCCGCTTGCAGCAGGCGGGCTTCGTGCGCCCGGCCGAATATGGCGCGGTGATCGGCAACGCGTCCACGCTTCTCGAATTCGTCAACGCCTACCGGGCGCATCGCGACCAGGGCGCCGAGATCGCCCTGGACGCCCAAGGCGCCCCGGTGCGCGACGACTGGACGCCCTTGGCGTGCGGCGTCAACTTGGCCCAGGTCGAGCAGATGCTGGTCTTCACCTGCGCCAAGCGCATGTTCGCCGAGGCCGAGGGCAAGCCCAAGGCGGCCGCCCCGGTCGCCGAAAAGGGCGGGCTGTTCCGCAAGAAGCCCGACGCCGTCGCCGCTCCGCAGAAGACCGATGGCGACCGCAAGCTCGACGAGTTGAAGCATTGGATCGCCTTCGCCTGGCAACTGCCTTTGATCAAATACTATTTCTTCCTGTTCGAGCGCGGGCAATTGGCCGAGCTGGGCCGCGACATCACGCTGTTCCGCACCCAGGACGAGCTTCAGATGATCGCCAGCTTCGACGTCGTCAAGCTGCGCAAGGCGCGCAAGGTGGCGGGGTCCGACCTCACCCGCGCCCTGGCGGCCAATCCACGCTGCGTCTATGGCCTGAACTGGTGGGGCGAGCGGCGCTATCCGCTGTTCCTCGAGGCGATGCGGGATCGCGTCTGGCACTTCTATGCCCGCGACGAGGATTACTTCGAATTGGTCGAGGAGGTCGATCGCGAGCGGGTGATGCTTTATGGCCCGTTGCTCGCCGATCTGGCGCCCGAGGCGCTGACCGCGCTCAACCGCTTGGCGATAGACCGCTTGCCGCTGTTCCTGTCGACCTTCCTCGCGGAACTGGGCAAGGGCAGCGAAAGGCTGCTGGCCGATTCCGGTTTCGCCCGCAATCATCTCGATCCGATCTGCCGCACCTTCGCCGACCACGAGTTGGAGAAGGACAAGTTCGTCGAGGTCGTCGCCCTGAAATGCAAGGCGCTGGAACTGACCCTGGCGGGGCCGGCCCGAGCCCTGCACAAGGGCTGATCGGACCACCAAAGCCGCCTTGACAAAGGCGGTCCCGCATGCGCTTTTTCCGCCGACATGCGCCCCGGAAAGGACTGATCCCATGCATCGCTACAGAACGCACACCTGCGGCGAATTGCGCGCCGAGAGCGCCGGAACGGCGGCTCGTTTGTCGGGCTGGGTCCACCGCAAGCGCGACCACGGCAATCTGTTGTTCGTCGATCTGCGCGACCATTACGGCATCACGCAAGTGGTGGTCGACGTCTCGATGCCGGTGTTCAAGGTGCTGGAGGCGGCGCGGCCCGAAAGCACGGTCTGCGTCACCGGCCAGGTGGTGCGCCGCTCGCCCGAGACGGTCAATCCCCGCCTCGCCACCGGCGAGATCGAGGTCCAGGTCGCCCAGGCCGAAATCCTGTCGCAGGCCGAAACGCTGCCGATCCAGGTGTCGGGCGAGCAGGACTACCCGGAAGACATGCGCCTGCGCTACCGCTTCCTGGACCTGCGGCGCGAGGACGTCCACGCCAACATGATGCTGCGCAGCCGGGTGATCCAAAGCCTGCGCCGCCGCATGCAGGACCAGGGCTTCACCGAGTTCCAGACGCCGATCCTGACCGCGTCGAGCCCCGAGGGCGCCCGCGACTATCTGGTGCCGTCGCGCATCCATCCGGGCAAGTTCTACGCCCTGCCGCAGGCGCCGCAGCAGTTCAAGCAATTGCTGATGGTGGCCGGCTTCGACCGCTATTTCCAGATCGCGCCGTGCTTCCGCGACGAGGCCGGCCGCGCCGACCGCTCGCCGGGCGAGTTCTATCAGCTCGATTTCGAGATGTCCTACGTCACCCAGGACGACGTGTTCGACGCCATCGAGCCGGTGCTGCATGGCGTGTTCCAGGAGTTCGCGGGCGGCCGCGCCGTCACCCCGCCGCCCTTCGTGCGCATTCCCTTCGACGAGTCGATGCTGAAATACGGCTCGGACAAGCCCGATCTGCGCAACCCGCTGCTCATCTCGGACGTCACCGAGGCGTTCCGCGGGTCCAACTTCGGCATCTTCGCCAAGGCGATCGACAAGGGCGCGATCGTGCGCGCCATTCCCGCGCCGGGGGCCGGCGACCGGCCGCGCAGCTTCTTCGACAAGCTGAACGACTGGGCGCGCGAGCAGGGCGCGGGCGGGCTGGGCTACATCGTGTTCGCCGCCGAAGGCGCCAAGGGGCCGATCGCCAAGAACCTCGAGGACGGCCGCATCCAGGCGATCCGCGAGGCGACCGGCGCCAAGGACGGCGACGCCGTGTTCTTCGCCTGCGACAAGAAGAACGCCGCCGCGAAGTTCGCCGGTCTGGTGCGCACGCGCATCGCCACCGAATTGGACCTGTTCGAGAAGGACGTGTTCAAGTTCTGCTGGACCGTCGATTTCCCGATGTACGAGCGCAACGAGGACACCGGGCTGATCGAGTTCTCGCACAATCCGTTCTCGATGCCGCAGGGCGGTCTCGAGGCGTTGGAGAACATGGACCCGCTCGACATCAAGGCCTACCAATACGACATCGTCTGCAACGGCATCGAATTGTCGTCGGGCGCCATCCGCAATCATCGCCCCGACATCATGTTCAAGGCCTTCGCGCTGGCCGGCTATTCGGCCGAGGACGTGGAAAGCCGCTTCGGCGGCCTGCTCAACGCCTTCCGCTACGGGGCTCCGCCGCACGGTGGCGCCGCGCCGGGCGTCGATCGCATCGTCATGCTGCTGGCCGACGAGCCCAATATCCGCGAGGTCATCCTGTTCCCGATGAATCAGCAGGCGCAAGACTTGCTGATGCAGGCGCCGGCCGAGATCCCGCCCGAGCGCATGAAGGAACTGCACCTCAAGGTCGATCTTCCCAAGCCGAAGAAGACGACCGAGGGGTAAGGCTGGCGGGCGGCCCGCCGCGACACCACGTTGCCCGGTGAGGGCGTGGTGGTGGAGGCGGGCGATGACACCGCTCGACGAGGGCTTTTTCCTGGCGCCGGAATGGTTGCCGGTCAAACGATACTGGCTGGCTTGGCCGGAAGCGCCGCCCGGCCTGGACGAACAGGTCGTCGAATCGGCCCGCCTGTCCTTGGCCGAACTGGCGCGCGGCCTGGCCGACTTGGGGCCGGTCAGCGTGCTGGCCAATCCCGCCCAGGTGGTTGACGTTTCGCTGTATTGCGGCGCCGGAGTGGGCGCCGTGGCGATCGCCCATGATCATTGCTGCATGCGCGCGGTCGGCCCCGGCTTTCTGATCGGGCCGGATGGCGGACGGGCCGGGCTGCGATGGCGCGACGGCGCGGTGGCGGGGCGGTTGCTGGATCTGCTGTCGCTCAAGCGATTCGACTGTCCGCTGCCGCTTGACGGCTTCGCCATCGATGTCGACGGCGAGGGCACCTGCCTCGCGCCCCGGGCGCTGCTGCGCGCCATGCCGCGCCCCGACGCCGAGGCGATGCTGGCCGAGTGGCTGGGCGCCCGCGTGGTGATCTGGCTGGAGACCGGACTGGAGGGCGAGCCGCCGCCCGGCCGGCTGGTCTCGGTGGCCCGCTTCCTGCGGCCCGGTTTGGTGATGGCGCTGGTCGGCGGCGAGTCCGACGATCCCAACCGCGCGCTGCTCGAAGCCAACCGCGACATCTTGGGGCGGTCGCGCGACGCCGCCGGGCGCAAGCTGGAACTGGTCGAGGCGCCCCAGCCGCGCCGCCGCGTGGGTCCCGACGGACGCCGCGTGCCGATGTCCTATACCGACGCCTTCATGGGGAACGCGGCCATCATGCTGCCCGCCTTCGACGACCATCGCGACCAGACGGTTTGGGACAATGTGGTCGCCGCTCTCGACGCAAATGTTTTTTCCGTCCCCGCTTGGGATTTCGCCACCACGGCGGGGGCCGGGCTGGGCTCCCTGGTACTGGCGCAGCCGGATTGAATGCGCGACAATGCGCCCGGCAACCAAGGGAGTTCCCGAATGCGCGTTCTCGTCACATGCGCGGCCATCGGCGTGATGGCGGCCGCTTTCCCCGCCGCGGCGCAGTTCACCGCCCAGCAGGTCACGCCCTACCAGTCGCAGCAGATCCCGCCCTACGAGGCGGAGCAGCTCCGGCCCAACAGGTCCGAGCGCATCCGCCCCGAGCGCGCCGAGCGGGTTCGGCCCGAGCGCGCCGAGAGGGTCCGTCCCGACCGCGTGGCGCCGGCCGCGGGCGGAGATCGCCGCGAGGCGGTCGTCGACGCCAGATGCGACACCGCCGACCAAAGCCCGCGCCAGATGCTGGGCCGCTGGCAGACCTTCGTTCCCGGTTCGGTGGTCGAGACGCCGCGCGGCGTCGAGGTGGGCATCGCGGGTGGCGGCGCCTTCCTGGACGTTTCCGAGGGCGGCGACTACCAGTGGGGCAACATCACGGGCAAGTGGAAGAAGTCGACCGAGGGCGACGGCTGGCCGGTGGTGCTGACCAAGGCGAGGGACGGCAAGAACTGGAAGATGAGCATCGACGGCGACAGTTGCGAATTGCTGCTGTGGGACGGCATGACCCATCTGCGGGGCAAGCGCGTCCGCTGATCTAAGCCGCGGCGGCCCGCCCGGTCTGAAGCAAGCTGAGGATGCGCTCGGCGCGGCCGATGCGGGCCGCGTCGTCGGGGGTGTGGCGCCGATCGAACTCGACCCGGCGCACCCAGTCGGCGACCACGTCCCGCTTTTCGTCCGGGGCGGCGCGCTCGCCGGTCAGGGCGCCGATCGTGCGGTCGTAGTCGGGATGAAGTTCGGACGGAAAGCCGACCTCGCGATATTCCTCCCAGGTCAGGGCGCCTTCCAAATATCTCTCATGCGCCCACGCGGCGAGTTCGCGCGGGGTGAGAAAGCGCGCCCGATGGTAGCCCTCGGGGGGCGGCAGCAGAATCACCTCGGGCGGGGCCGGCGGCGGTTCGGCGGCCGGGATGGGCGCCGACTCCGCCGTCACGGGCCGCCTTCGCCGACGGAAAATCGCATCCAGGTTCATCATGGAGGCGGGGGTGAGCAACCGGCATGCCAGCGGCGGGGCCGCGGACCGCCTGCGCGGCGGCCCGGCAGGATGTGCCCGCCGGCAAGTCTTGCCCGGCACTGTCGAGCCACTATCTCTCAGGGAGTGAGGCTGTATAATGCCGGCCTCGTCAACCGGAGGCCATCATGAGGAAACCTGCCGCCGCGGCGTTCGGCGCCGTGGTCGTCGCCTGCGCAGGCCCGGCCCTGGCCGGTGTCGAACTCCTTCCCCACAAGGCCACCTATTCCATGAGCCTCGCCTCGTCGCGGGCCTCGAGCGGCATCGCCGCGGCGACCGGGGCGATGACCTACGAGTTCGCCGATTCCTGCGACGGCTGGACGGTGTCGAACAAGACCACGCTGACCCTGGCCTATGCCGAGGGCGAGCAGATCGACACCACCTGGGATTTCGTCACCTGGGAATCGAAGGACGGCAGCAAGTACCGCTTCCACGTCCGCAGCACCCGCCAAGGCGAGGTCACCGAAGAGATCGACGGCACCGCCTCGGTGGCGCCCGACAAGAAGGGCGAGGTCAAGTTCCTCAAGCCGGACGCCAAGACCATCGCCCTGCCGCCGGGCACCCTGTTCCCCACCGAACATACCGAAAGACTGCTTGAGCGGGCGCGCGCCAACGAGAACTTCGTCTCGAAGGTCGTCTTCGACGGCTCGGACGCCGAAGGACCCTACATCGTCACGGCGGTGCTCGGCCGATTCCTCGCCGCGGCGGCCACCCCGACCCCGGTTCCGCCGGCCGATTCCTGGCGCATGCGGATGGCCTTCTTCCCGCTCGACAGTAAAGACGAGACCCCGGAATACGAGGTCGGCGTCCGCTATTTCGAAAACGGCGTGGCCACCGATCTGGTCCAGGACTTCGGCAATTTCAGCCTGCGCGGCAAGCTCGACAAGGTCGAGAAGACGACCAAGCCGGATTGCTGATTATAAGGTCAACCAGAGAGCCTGCCCCGGTTCCTTGGTGACTCTTGGTGTTCTTCGTGTCTTGGTGGTGAACCTTCTTATCTTCTTTATGCGTGCCCTATCACGCCTCGGGCCACAGCCAGGCGGCGCCGCGCACGCCGCTCGAATCGCCGTGGCGGGGCGGCAGCAGGCGGGTCTCGACGCGATCCGAGAACACCCAACGGTCCAGCAGGGCGGGAACGTTGGCGTATAGCCGTTCCACCTTCGACATGCCGCCGCCCAGCACGATGACGTGCGGGTCGATCACGTTGATCACGGTGGCCAGGGCGCGGGCCAGCCGGTCCTCGTAGCGGGCCAGCGCGGCATTCGACTCGGCCGAGCCTTCGGCGCAGATCGCGGCGGCGGTGGCGTCGCGCCCCGTGGCGGTCGCCATGTCGCGGGCCAGGCCGGGGCCGGACAGGAAGGTTTCGACGCAGCCCGTCTTGCCGCAATAGCAGGCCGGGCCGGGGCGCTCGTCGTCGGTGGGCCAGGGCAGGGGGTTGTGGCCCCACTCGCCGGCGATCGCGTTGGGGCCGCCGACCAGCCTGCCCTCGACCGCCAGGCCGCCGCCCACCCCGGTTCCCAGGATCACGCCGAACACCGTGGGCGCCCCGGCGCCCGCGCCGTCGGTCGCCTCGGACAGGGCGAAGCAGTCGGCGTCGTTGGCCAGACGCACCTCGCGGCCCAAAGCCCGTTCGAGATCGGTGTGGAAGGGGCGGCCGATCAGCCAGGTCGAGTTGGCGTTCTTGACCAGCCCGCTGGCCGGCGAAATGGTGCCGGGGATGCCGACTCCGACCGTGCCGCGCTCGGCCAGCCGCGCCTCGAGTCCCAGGACCAGGTCTTGGATGGCGCGGATGGTGGCCGCGTAATCGCCGCGCGGCGAGGCGACGCGCTGGCGCGCCATCTCGACTCCGCCCCGGCCCAGCGCCACGGCCTCGGTCTTGGTGCCGCCGAGATCGACGCCGATCCGTATCATTGCCAAGCCGTCCCCCGTTCTGCATGCTGTTGGCCCGATCAGGAGGATAGCGCGTGTCCAACCGCCTCGACCACCCCTTCGCCCAGCCGCCGGCCCACGCCCAACCCATCGAGGTCGCGCCCGGCATTCTGTGGCTGCGGATGCCGCTGCCCTTCCAACTCGATCACATCAATCTGTGGCTGATCGAGGACGGTGACGGCTGGACCCTGGTCGATACCGGATTCGCCGACGACGCCACCCGCGCCTTGTGGGGCCGGGTGTTCGACGACGGACTGCGCGGCCTGCCGATCCGTCGCATCGTCTCGACCCATTTCCATCCCGACCACATTGGACTGGCCGGCTGGCTGGCCGAGCGTTGGGGCGTCGAATTGTGGACCACCCAGGCCGAGTGGCTTTACGCCCGCATGCTGTCCCAGGATTCCGGCGAGGCGACCGTCGAGTGGCAGGTGGAATTCTACCGCCGCGCCGGTTTCGAGGGCGAGATGCTGGACCTGACCCGGCGGCGCGGCAATGTCTATCGCAGCCGGGTGGTGCCGATTCCGGTGTCGCTGCGGCGCATCGGCGCCGGCTCGATCCTGCGGATCGGCGGGCGGGACTGGACGGTGATCATCGGCACCGGCCACTCGCCCGAGCACGCCAGCCTGTATTGCGCCGAGGACGACATCCTGATCTCGGGCGACCAGGTGCTGCCCAAGATCAGTCCGATCGTCGGCGTGTGGCCGCAAGAGCCCGAAGCCAATCCGCTGCAATGCTTCCTGGCCTCGCTCGACGTGTTCCGGCCGCTGCCGCGGGGGACCTTCGTGCTGCCCTCGCACGGGTTGCCGTTCCGCGGCCTGCACGAGCGGCTTGACCAGCTTTCGTGCCACCACGACGCCCGCTTGGCCGAAACCTTGGAGGCCTGCCGCGACTCGATCACCGGCAAGCGGTTGCTGGACGTGCTGTTCCGCCGTCCGCTCGACGACCATCAGGTGTTCTTCGCGATCGGCGAAAGTCTCGCGCATCTGCATTACCTGATGAATCGGGGCGAGATCCAGCGCGAACAGCGCGCCGATGGCGTCCAGCTCTTCCGAAAGACTTGAAGCGGGACCGCCGCGTCCCGAATATCGGCGGATGACCCGCGTCCCCGAGGTTCACGGCTTTCACGATCCGGCCACCGGCGCGGTGGCCTATGTCGCCGCCGACCCGCTGGCCGGCGTGTGCGCCGTGTTCGACCCGGTGCTGGATTACGATCCGCGCTCGGGACGCACGGCGACCCACTCGGCCGACCGCCTCGCCGCCTTCACGCGCGAGCGGGGCTGGCGGGTCGAGTGGCTGATCGACACCCATGTCCATGCCGACCACCTGAGCGCCTTGGGCCATCTCTCCGGCACGCTGGGCGGTCGCACGGCGATCGGCCGGCGGGTCGACGGCGTCCAGCGCGCCTTCGCGGACATCTATGGCCTGCGCGGCTTTCCGGCCGACGGCTCGCAATTCGACCACCTGTTCGAGGATGGCGAGGTCTGGCGGCTGGGCGGCATCGAGGCGCGGGCCATGCACACCCCCGGCCATACCCCGGCCTGCATGACCCATGTGGTGGGCGACGCGGCGTTCGTGGGCGACACCCTGTTCATGCCGGGCTACGGCACCGCCCGATGCGACTTTCCGGGCGGCGGCGCGCGGATTCTGTGGCGCTCGATCCGGCGAATCCTCGATCTGCCGGGGGAGACGCGGCTGTTCGTCGCCCACGACTATCCCGCCGAGGGCCGGCAGGCGGAATTCGAGACCACCGTGGCGGCGCAACGCGACGGCAATGTCCACGTCCGCGACGGACTGGGCGAAGAGGATTTCGTCGCGATGCGCGAGCGCCGCGACAAAATCCTCGAATTGCCGGCCCTGATGCTGGCGGCGCTTCAGGTGAACATTCGCGGCGGCCGCCTGCCCGAACCCGAGGCCGACGGCCGCCGCTATCTCAGGATTCCCTTGAACCGGCTTTGACTCCGCGCCGCGAGGCTTTCATCTTGCCCCAGAGACGCCGTTCCTCGTCCACTTCGACGGCGGTGAGCGCGAGGTCGATCATCAGAGCCGCCTGGGTCAGATGATGCGCCCGCGCCAGCGGCAGCAGCCTCGCCAACTCCGCCCGAACCTCCCGCGCGGCCGGTATCGAAGCCGTTTCGCAGAGCTTCCGTGTACTCGTCATGTGCCTCCTCGATCCACTCGTTCACCTTTTCGACCGCGATGGCGATGATGCCGGCCACCTCGAAAAGTCGTTCGCGGTGGGCTTCGTGCGCCAAGTAGAGCAGCGGTTCGAGCAAGGCCCGGGCCGCCTCGACCGGTTGCTCGCCCGCCTTCATTCCGCGGCCACGCGCTGGTTGATCAGGTCGTCCGCCGTGCGCAGGACCGGACGCCAAACGCCGGTCCGCTTGCGGATGGTCGCCAAGATGGCCGGCGAGACGGGCATGCGGGCCGGCACCACGTCCTTGCCCTCGATCTGGCGGGTGGGGCCGACGACGTCGAGCTTCCAGCCGAGATCCTCGAAGCAGCTTTGCCAAAGCCGCGGATAGCTCACGCCCAGGAACGAGTCGAGGCCCAGCATCAGGCCCATTTCCTGGTAGCCCAGCACCAGTTCCGCCATGATGCGGCGGCGATCCTCGCGCGGCAGGTCGGGATCGACGCCGCAGCGGGTGGCCTCCCACACCGTCGTCGACTTGGGCAGCGGCATCGCGGTGACCCAGTCGGGCCAGATGTCCTCGAGCATGTAGTTCAGCGTGGTGGGCGTGACGCGGATCACGCCGCGCACCGTGCCGCGATCGTCGCGCCAGACCGCGTAATGGGCGGCGGGCGTGTCGTACTGGTCGAACTCCATGCCCTTCCAGCACGGCATTCCATAGCTTTGCTGCTCGTTGAACACGCGCTGGCGCAGCCGGAACATCGAGGGCAGCACGTCTCCAAAGTGATGTGCGGTCTCGTACGTGAAGCAATCGAGCATGGTCGCCGTCTCCTTCTCTCGCTGGTGGCGAGAAAAGCAGGCGGGCGGCCGAAGCGCAGCCCCCGGAACTCCGTGGGTATGGTTGCCATGGTATGTGGTGGCGCGGAAAACGGCCGGAATCGCTCGTCGCGCCGCCGTCACCGGCGACCGCCAGACGCTCAAGCGACAAGCCTCAGATGCTGATCAGCCCGCGATGCAGGGACTTCACGACGGCGGTGATTCGCGAGTCGCAATCAAGCTTGCGGAAAATGTTCTTGAGATGCCACTCGACGCTGTTTTCCGAGATTCTCAAGATTTCGCCGATCGCCCAGGAGCTTTTGCCCCGTGCCGCCCACAGCAATATCTCGCGTTCGCGAGGCGTCAGGCGCGGTTCGGGGCGGGACGCGGCGGGCAGGGTCAGGGCGCCATAGGCTTGATTGAATTGGACGGCCAACAGGTGGATCATCTGAAGATGGCGGCCGGGATCGGTGCCGCCGACGCTGCTCGCCACGCCGACGCCCATCGATTCCCCCAATGGGCCGTGCAGCCCGATGCCGATGCCGTCGCGGACGCCGGCGGCGCGCGCCTCGTCGAAAATCCGGGTTTCGCGGCGGGGCAATCGCGCGATCAGGCTGCTCCACAGGAAGGGACCGCGCTCGACCATGCATTGCCGGCGGGCGGCGTCGGTCTCGACATAGCCACGCTCGACGTAATGCGCCATCCAATCGTCGGGATAGTTGCGGATCAGTGCCGCCTTTTCGCAATGGGCGTGATTGCGCAACGCGCAGTAGAGAAATCGATCAAAGCCAAGATCGGCCAGTGCGCTTCCGAATAGGTTCGCAACCACCACCGCGTCTGACGCTTCATTGGTTGCATGGATGAAATCATCGACCCGCATGCCGCCCTTCCGCGTGATCTTTCCGCTGGATCGTTTCGTGCGGGAATTTATCACCGTCCAGAATAAATTGCTACGATGTTTGTGGCGCCTTGGACGATGCCAGCCGCATACTATGGTAATTACGACAGCGGGAACGAACGAGAGACGACTTATTGTTGTAACGCAATCATCGTCCGGCCGAATTCGCGCGGCGGGCGCAGCGCAATTGCCGTACAGGCGGTCGCGTGCTATCTTTGGCTCCGTCGCGTTTCGAGAGGGGCGGGTGATGAATGCCCTGGAGTTTGCCGACGCCAGTGGTTCGGCGCAAAACAAGGGGGAACTGTTCCAAACCTTTGTGAACGCCGTTGGAGCCCACGGCTTCGACCAGGTGGCGTTTGGCGCGATCACCGGGCACGAGTCGTTCCAGGCGCTTCATCCCGATCCGATCGTCGAGGTGAACTATCGCAAGGATTGGCTGGACCACTATTTCGCCAGCGGTTACCACCAGGTCGATCCCTGCGTCACGGTGATGCCGACGACCGATCAGATGCTGTTCTGGTCGGACGTCAAGCGGCCGGGAACCCGTTTTTCGAGACGGCAACGCCAGCTTTTCCTGGAAAGCGAGGAAGCCGGCATGTGCGACGGCTTCACCATCCCCATCCACGCCACCGGCGGCAGAACCTTCATCGTGTCGTTGGCCACCACCGCGCGCGGGCAGGAGATCCGGCGCGCCGCCGGTCGCCTGCGGCCCATCGCCTTCGAGTTCTTCTTCACCTACATGGCCCTGCATGGCTGGACCACCCCCGAGGTCAGCTTGAGCGCGCGCGAGCGGGAATGCCTGACCTGGAGCGCGCAGGGCAAGACGAGCTGGGAAATCGGCCAGATCCTCAAGGTTTCGGAAAACACCGTGAACTATCATTTCAAAACCGCCATGGGCCGGCTGGGCTGCTCCAACCGCACGGTGGCGGTGGTCAGGGCCGTCCAGTTGGGGCTGATCCGCCCCTGACCGACCGCCGCCGCCGATTCCACGAACGGCGAAGTGTTGTGGTCAGCTTCCTTTGGTGGTACCCTATCTAGCTGCTGGATGGGGCACACCAACCAAGAGGGAGTAGGAATGACCTGGACCTGGACCCCCGAGCACATTGAAATGCTCACGCGACTCTGGAACGACGGACTGTCGACCGCCCAGATCGGAAAGATGCTGGGCGTCAGCAAGAACGCGGTGGTCGGAAAGGCGCACCGCTTGCAGCTGGCCGTGCGCAATTCGCCGATCCAGCGCAAGGAAGGCGCGCAGATCATCGAACTGACGGCCAATTGCTGCCGGTGGCCCGAGGGTCATCCGGGTCAACCCGGTTTCCGCTTTTGCGGCAAGCAGGCGCTGCCCGGCAAGCCCTACTGCCCCGAGCACGCGGCGCGCGCCTACACGCAGCCGAAGGACCGCAAGTCGTCGACCAACGCGGCGTGAACCCCAAGGTCCCCGACGGGGCTTGGCGTCGCGCGCCCAAGTGGGATCACAAGTGGGATCAGGTGGGATGGGGAGAGTGGCGGGAGTGACGGGGCTCGAACCCGCGACCTCCGGCGTGACAGGCCGGCGCTCTAACCAACTGAGCTACACCCCCGCAGGGAGGGCGGTCGTATAACAGGGCCATGCGATGTTGGCAAGACCTGTTTTTTTGATGGCGGGAGGACGGCCATGGCGGAGGTCGTGAATCTGAATCGTTTTCGCAAGGCCAAGGCGCGGACCGAGCGGGAGCGCCAAGCCGCCGAGAACCGCGTGCGCTTCGGCCGCGACAAGGCGGAACGCGAGGCCGACGAGCGCGAGGCCCGGCGCCAAAAGGGCCGGCTCGACGAAAAGAAGCTGGAAGACTGAGGTTCCCCCTCAAGCTCACGCGACGATCAGCGCCACGAGCACGATCACCGCGCTCCACACGACGGTGTTGGCGAACAGGCGCAACGTCTGACGATCGTCGGGATCGCGCAGGCCAAGCGCGTCGCAGATACGGTCACCCGGCCAAAGCAGCCATTTCATAACCTTGATCTGGGACGGCGGCCCACCCGGCGCAAGCGAGCGACGCCCGCTCAACCCTCCCAGAAGGGCTCGGCGGCCAGCCAATCGGCCCAGGCGTCCAGCATCGCGGCGCGTAGCGAGTCGGCGCGGGCGGCGTGCCAGCCCAAAACCAGGCCGGCGCCCAGCGGGGGCAGGTCGGCGGGGACGGGAGAAGACGGCAGGTGCGGGCGCGCCACCTCGATGTCGTTCATCGCGCCCAGCACGTCCTGCAAACGCGCCAGCGCCCCGAGATAGCGGCGGCTGGCCTTGGCGCCCCACAAGGGCGCGAAAAATTCCCCCGCGTAACGCTGCTTCTTGACGAGAATGCGGACCTGGTGGCGTTCGTCCGGGGCGAGCGTTTCGAGGCGCCGGCCGGCCTTGCGCAGCTTGCGGTGCAGCCGCGCGAGCACCGGCTGGGCGAAGTCTTCGGCGTGACGGGGGGCGGGTTGGTCCGGCGAATGCCAGCCGCCCCCCTCGATCCAGGCGCCCAGGTCGAGCATCAAGCGGGCGAACCGCGCCGACCGTACGGCGGCAAGCGCCTGGTCCGCGAAAACGGCGCGACGCCGCTCGAAGACGTCGCGCAAGGCGAGCAGCGCGGGCTGGTCGGGCAGGGCGGTCCGCACCGGGTCGATGATCTCGGCGACGAACACGTCCATGTCGCGCGCCGGGCCAAGCACACCGGCCAGCCACCGCATCTCGTCGCCCAGCGGGCCCAGGCTGGCCGCCGGCACCAGCGCGCCGAACACCTTCAGCGCCGAGCGCAGGCGGCGCGAGGCGACCCGCATCTGGTGCAGCGCCTCGGGATCGCCATTGTCCAGGAACGGCGCCTGGTTGGTCAGCAGATGGCCAAGGCAGCCCCGCGCGATGGCGCGGAAGGCGTCGTCGGCGCTCATCCCCCGGGTCACGGTCGAGGCGGCGGCCTTGCGCGGCCCGAAGGCGCGGCCATCGGCCAGGGCGTAACCGCGCTCGGCCTTGCTGACGGTGCCGATCACCGCCCCGTCGTCGCCGAGCAGGTCGCGGGCGAGGGTGAACAGCCGCGTGGTGTCGCCGCGCTTCAGTTCGAGTTCCGCCTCGGCGATCGCGGCGCGGCGATCGCCCGCCTTGATCTCGCCCTCGTCGAGGCAAAGCTCGACCTCCCAGCCGGCGCCGGCCAGGCGGAGCAGGGTGCGCGTCACCTCGGTGCGGAAAATCGGCGCCAGCGCGGCGAGCACGGCCGGATCGGCGAAGGCCGACGCGAAGGGGCTTTGCGCCAGCAACGCGGGATCGGGCGCCAAGCCGGCGGTCTCGACTTCCCACTCGCGGCGCGACACCGCGCCGGACAGCGCGTCGCCGCCATCCTTCAGGCCGAGAACGCGCCGGGTGCCCATCTCGCGCACCCGGAGCGCCAAGCCCATCT
>JADGAL010000369.1 GCA_015232025.1 Alphaproteobacteria bacterium | reverse complement strand
GAGCCCGCCCGCCCGACCCTGCTCGCCGAGGCGCCACCCACCGCGTTACGCCGCTTCGAGCCGCCCACGCGCGACGACGGCCCCAGCATCCTGTACCCGCCCGACGGCGCCGACCTCGACCTGCCGCCACTTGGCCGACCCCTCAAACTGGCGGCGCGCGGCGGCACCGGCGGCTTAAGCTGGCTGATCGACGGCCACCCCCTAGGCCTCCCCGGCCGCAACGCCCTATGGCGCCCCGACGGCGCCGGCTGGTCGCGCATCGTGGTGGTCGACCACGAAGGCCGCAGCGCCACGGCGCGGGTGCGGGTGCTGGACCAAAATTGAAAGGTGGAAATCCGATGCCAACCAGAGCCGACGATCAGACGCCGCGGAACGCGCGCGACCCGGAATGCGAAGCGATGCTTGAGGCCTTGCGGCGCGAAATCGCGATCGGAGTGGAACAGGCTCGCGCGGGCGACTTCTCGCCGCTTTCGATCGCCGAGATCGCCGCGGAACCGTGAAGGAAACACCAAGGACACCCAATGTCCTTGGTGGCCACCTCACACCATGTCGAGCGCGCGCTTGTAGAGGTCGAGCAGTTCCTCCTGCTCTTCGCGGTCGTGCGCCTCCATTTTGCGCAGGCGCAGGATTTGGCGCAGGATCTTGATGTCGAAGCCGGTGCCCTTGGCTTCGGACATCACGTCCTTGATGTCGTCGGTGATGGCCTTTTTCTCTTCTTCGAGCCGTTCGATCCGCTCGATGAACGAGCGCAGGCGGTCGGCGGCGATGCCGCCCACTTCGGTCTTGCGCTCTTCCTGATCGTCGCGCTCGTCGATGTCGATTTCGTCGGACATGGTGTTGGCGTCCCCCTGTGGTGGCCCGGCGGCGGAAGATAGCCGGACGCGGCCCCGCCGATCAAGCGTCGATCATCAGGCCGATTGTGCGCCCCCTTGGCATGGGCTACCCTCGCGGCATGGATGAGCACAGGAAGACGGTCGTGCTGACCGGCGCCAGCCGCGGCATCGGCCATGCAACCGTCAAGCGTTTCGCCGCCGAGGGCTGGCGGGTCATCACCTGCTCGCGCGAGGACGTGCCGGCCGAATGCCGCCGCGATCCCAACTGGACCCACCACATCCCCACCGATCTGGGCGACGCCGCCAGCGTCGAGGCCTTTCTGCGCGAGGCCAACGCCATCCTGGGCGACGGCCCGCTGAACGCCCTGGTCAACAATGCCGGCGTGTCGCCCAAGACGCCGTTCAAGGAGCGCCTGGGCGTGCTGAACGGCTCGATCGAGGGCTGGAAGGCGGTGTTCGAGCTGAACTTCTTCGCGCCGCTGCGCTTGGCGCGGGGCTTCGCGCGGGCGCTGCATCGCGGCAAGGGCTCGATCGTCAACATCACCTCGATCGCCGGCCACTACGTGCATCCCTTCGCCGGCTCGGCCTATTCCACCTCGAAGGCCGCCCTGTCCGGCCTGACCCGCGAAATGGCCGTCGAATTCGCCCAGTTGGGCGTGCGCGTCAACGCGGTGGCGCCGGGCGAGATCAAGACCGAGATGATCTCGGCCGAATACGAGGCGCTGATCCCGCGCATCCCGCTCGACAGGATGGGCACCACCGAGGACGTGGCGGCCACGGTGTTCCAGCTCTGCTCGACCGATTTCGGCTACGTCACGGGGTCCGAGATCTTCGTGACCGGCGGGCAGCATCTTTACTGAAGCTGAAAAAGAAAGATTAACCACCAAGACACCAAGGACACCAAGGGGCACCAAGAAGAGAAAAAACACTTTTCCTTGGTGACTACTTGGTGTCTTGGTGTCTTGGTGGTTAACACTTCACTTCACTTCACTTCACTTCACTTCACTTCACTTCACCTCACCCCACCACCGGCAACCCCGCCAAAGCCTCGTCCAAAGCGCCCTCGTCCAGAGGCTGATCGACCAGCTTGCCGGCGAAGTAGTCGGAATAGGCCTGCATGTCGAAATGCCCGTGGCCGGACAGGTTGAACAGGATGGTTTCCGCCCGTCCCTCGGCCTTGCAGCGCAGGGCCTCGTCGATCGCCGCCTTGATGGCGTGGGTGCTTTCGGGCGCCGGCACGATGCCTTCCGAGCGGGCGAAGCGGACGCCCGCCTCGAAGCATTCGTTCTGGTGATAGGCGCGGGCCTCCAGCAGGCCCAATTGATGGACGTGGCTGAGCATCGGCGCCATGCCGTGATAGCGCAGGCCGCCGGCGTGGAAGCCGGGCGGCACGAAGGTCGAGCCCAGCGTGTGCATCTTGACCAACGGGGTCAGATGCGCGGTGTCGCCGAAATCATAGGCGTAGCGGCCCTTGGTCAGGGTCGGGCAGGACACCGGCTCGACGGCGATCACCCGCGGTCCGGCGCCGCCGGCCATCCGGCCGCGCAGCCAGGGGAAGACCAGGCCGGCGAAGTTGCTGCCGCCGCCGGTGCAGCCGATGATGACGTCGGGCTGGTCGCCGGCCATCTCCATCTGGGCGATCGATTCCTCGCCGATCACCGTCTGGTGCAGCAGGACGTGGTTGAGCACGCTGCCCAGCGCGTATTTGGTGTCGTCGCTGGTCGCGGCCACTTCGACCGCCTCGGAGATGGCGATGCCCAGGCTGCCGGTGCTGTCGGGATGGCTGGCCAGGATGGCGCGACCCGACTGGGTGCGGTCCGAGGGGCTGGCGATGCAGGTCGCGCCATAGGTCTCCATCAGCGCCCGGCGATAGGGCTTCTGGTGATAGCTGACCTTGACCATGAAGACCTGGACCTCGAGCCCGAACATCGCCCCGGCCAGCGCCAGCGACGAGCCCCACTGCCCCGCCCCGGTCTCGGTCGACAGTTTGCGTACCCCGGCCTCGCGGTTATAGAAGGCCTGCGGCACCGAGGTGTTGATCTTGTGGCTGCCGGCCGGGCCGGCGCCCTCGTATTTGTAGTAGATGCGGGCGGGGGTGTCCAAGGCGCGCTCCAGCCGCCGCGCCCGGAACAGCGGCGATGGCCGCCATTGGCGATAGATCTCGCGCACCGGGTCGGGAATCTCGATCCAGCGCTCGGTCGAGACCTCCTGGGCGATGATCGACATTGGAAAGATCGGCGCCAGATCGTCCGGCCCCAGCGGCTTCAGGGTTCCCGGATGCAGAGGGGGCGGCGGCGGCTCGGGCAGGTCGGCGGCGATGTTGTACCACGCCTTGGGGATGCGCTCCTCGTCCAGGACGTATTTGACGGTGTCGCCCATGCCGGCCTCCTTGGTTTCGCTGGCGGGGAGCTTATCACGCAACCTTCTCGGCCGCCTCCTCGGCGTAGCCGGGGGTTTCGAGCAGCGGCCGGTCGCGGACGTCGACGGTGACGAAGCGGTCGAAGCCGTTGAATCCGGTGCGCAAGGCGCGCCCATAGGCGCCGATCTGGCCGATTTCGATCCAGTCGCCCTCGGCGACGTCGGCGGGCAGCAGGAACGGCCCGTTCATGCGG
>JADGAL010000368.1 GCA_015232025.1 Alphaproteobacteria bacterium | reverse complement strand
AATCCGACAGAGCGGGCCGGGCAATTGTCCAATCTGCGGAATGGCGCTGGAACCCGAGGCGCCGACCGCCGACACCGGCCCCAGTCCGGAACTGATCGACTTCACGCGCCGCCTGCGCATCGGCGTCGCGCTGGCCATTCCCCTGGTCGTTTACGAAATGGTCGCCCATCTTCCGGGCTTGGGCCACGCGATGGTCGCGCCCCAATTGGTCCTGTGGGTCCAACTGCTTTTGGCGACGCCCGTCGTCCTGTGGTCGGGGTGGCCGCTGCTGGAGCGCGGTTGGCGGTCGTTCATGCGGCGCAAGCTGAACATGTTCTCGCTGATCGCGCTGGGAACCTCGACCGCCTATCTGTTCAGCGTGGTGGCGACGCTGGCGCCCGGCATCTTCCCGGCCGGGTTCCGCGACGCCGAAGGGGTGGTCGCGGTCTATTACGAGGCCGCCGCCGTCATCATCGTGCTGGTGCTGCTGGGTCAGGTGCTGGAATTGCGGGCCCGCGAGCGGACCGGAGGGGCGATCAAAGCCCTGCTGAACTTGGCGCCCAAGACGGCGCGCCGCATCCGCCCGGATGGCGACGACGAGGAGATTCCGGCCTCCGAGGTTCACGTCGGCGACCGCCTGCGGGTGCGGCCCGGCGACGGCGTGCCGGTCGACGGCGAGGTGCTGGAAGGCCGCGGCGCCATCGACGAATCGATGGTCACCGGCGAGTCGATGCCGGTCGACAAGGAGCCGGGCGCCAAGCTCATCGCGGGGACGGTCAACGCGACCGGGGCCTTGATCATGCGGGCCGAGAACGTCGGCGCCCACACCACGCTGTCGCGCATCGTGCGGATGGTGGCCGAGGCGCAGCGCAGCCGCGCGCCGATCCAGCGCTTGGCCGACGAGGTCTCGGGCTGGTTCGTCCCGGCGGTGGTGGTGGCAGCCCTGCTCGCCTTCGCCGCCTGGGCGGTGTGGGGACCGGAACCCGCCCTGGCCTACGGCCTGATCGTCGCGGTGTCGGTCCTGATCATCGCCTGCCCCTGCGCCCTGGGGCTGGCGACGCCGATGTCGATCATGGTCGGCATCGGCAAGGGCGCCTCGGAAGGGGTGCTGATCAAGAACGCCGAGGCGCTTGAACGCTTTGAAAAGGTCGACACCCTGGTGATCGACAAGACGGGCACGCTGACCGAGGGCAAGCCCAAGGTCACCACCATCCTGACCGCGCCGGGCTTCGACGAGGCGACCATCCTGGCGCTGGCCGCCGCCCTGGAACGGTCGAGCGAACATCCCCTGGCCGGAGCGATCGTCGCGTCCGCCAGGGAGCGGGGCCTCGCCCTCAAGGACGCCGCCAACGTCCAATCGGCGACCGGCAAAGGAATCACCGGCACGGTGAGCGAACGCGGTGTGGCGCTTGGCAACGCCAAGCTGATGCGGGATTTGGACGTCGATCTCGGCGACCTGTCCGAACGCGCCGACAGCTTGCGCGGCCAGGGCGCCACGGCGCTGTTCGCCGCCATCGACGGCAAAGTGGCGGGCGTGATCGCCATCGCCGACCCCATCAAGGCGACCACCCCGGCGGCCCTCGACGCGCTGAGGGCCGACGGCATCCGCATCGTGATGCTGACCGGCGACAACCGGACCACCGCGCGGGCGGTGGCGGCCCAGCTGGGGATCGACGAAATCGAGGCCGAAGTCCTTCCCGAGCACAAGCACGCCGTCGTGCGCCGCCTGCGCGACCAAGGCCGCGTCGTCGCGATGGCCGGAGACGGCGTGAACGACGCCCCCGCCCTGGCCGAAGCCGATGTCGGCATCGCCATGGGCACCGGCACCGAAGTCGCCATCCAAAGCGCCGGCGTCACCCTGGTCAAGGGCGACCTGGCCGGCATCGCCCGCGCCCGGACCTTGAGCCGCGCCACCATGCGCAACATCCGCCAGAACCTGGCGCTGGCCTTCGTCTTCAACGCGCTGGGAATCCCGATCGCCGCCGGGGTGCTGTACCCGATGTTCGGCTGGCTGCTCAGCCCCATCGTCGCCGCCGCCGCGATGGCGTTCAGTTCGGTCTCGGTGATCGCCAACGCGTTGCGGCTTCGCCGGTCCTAGAGGGCGGTTTTACCGCTGTGGCAGGTTGGCCGCTGGAAGATGGCTGGGGCGCCAGGGATCGAACCTGGGAATGGCGGTACCAAAAACCGCTGCCTTACCGCTTGGCTACGCCCCATGCGTGGGAAGGTGGGCGGCAACATATTCCGAAAACGGGTCGGATCGCAAGCCCACCCGATGGGGCGATTTCATGCGAAGACGTTTGGTGGTTTGGCCCAGTGTTTGCTATGTTTCCCGAAGGATGGCGTTCCGCCCGCGGAATCGCGTCCTGTCGGTAGAAGGCCGGCGAGGGTGGCTGGGGGGCCGCATGAAAAGAGGATGGGCATGGCCGCGCACCAGATTCAGAAAGGCGACACCTTCTTCAAGATGGACAGCCAGTCCTACTGGGTTGTCCAGGAGCTTCTGCATTTTCCCGCCGTACCCATGCACGTTCGGCTGGTCGAGCGGGGTGGCAATCAGCGTACCGTGACGCTGGCCGCCCGTGAACTGCTGGACCGGCGCAAATACGAGCTGAAGGCGGCGGCGACGACAGATGGACGGAGCTAAATTCCGGGCCATCGCCGTCTTCAACCAGAAGGGCGGCATCTCCAAGACGACGACGGCTTCGAACCTGGCGGTTTGCTTGGCGGCGCTGGGGCGTTCGGTGTTGCTGGTCGACCTTGACGCGCAGGGCGATTCGACGAAAAGCTTCCTGCGCGACGAGCCGAGGGTCGGCGTCTTCGACGTGCTGACCGGCCGCGCCAGACTGGAGGACGCGGTGCTGGCGTCGCCCTTTCCGGGTCTTGCCGTGCTGCCGTCGACCATCGACTTGGCCGGCATCGAATTCGCGTTGGCCGACCACCAGAACTCGAACCGCCTGCTGGCCAACATCCTGGCGCAGTACGACATCGACTGCGACTACATCGTCATCGATTGCCCGCCGGCATTGAGCGTGCTGCCGGTCAACGCGCTGACCGCCGCCGATTCGGTGGTGGTGCCGGTGACCGCCTCGCCCTTCGCCACGGACGGCCTGCTGCGCACCCTGCCCTCGGTCAAGTATATCCAAGGCGGGCTTAACAAGAAGCTGCGCCTGCACGGCATCTTGTTCACCATCGTCGAGCGCGGCCTGTCGCCGCACAAGATCGAGCTGGCCACCCGCAAGCGCCTGGGCGAGGCGGTCTACGCCTCGACCATCCCCAAGGACCGCAACGTGATCGCCGCCGCCGAGGCGGGGCTGCCGGTCTGCGTCCACGCGCCGGGCAGCAGGGCCGGCCTCGCCTATGCCGATTTCGCGGTCGAATTCCTGGAGCGCCAAGGCGATCTGCGCGACGTCGCCCCGCAGGCGGCGCGCGACCGCCTGACCGACCGCTTGGCCGAATGGCGCGACAAGGTC
>JADGAL010000367.1 GCA_015232025.1 Alphaproteobacteria bacterium | reverse complement strand
GCCATCTGGCGGCGGCGCTGCTGCGGCGCGGGCTGGTCGACCGCGTCGCCTGGTTCCGCGCGCCAAGCGTGATCGGCGGCGACGGCCTGCCGGCGGTGGTCGCGTTCGGCGTCGGCCGCCTGGACGAGGCGCCGCGATTCCGCCGCACCGGACTTGAACGGATCGGCGACGACACCGTCGAGTGGTTGGCCCGCGACTAAACCCTTTTATCAAGATGTCGAGGTAAGTACTTATGTTCACTGGAATCATCACCGATGTTGGCGAGGTTCGCAGGGTGGTCCGCGCCAAGGCCACCGATGACACCCGCTTCGAGATCGCCACTCGTTTCGACATGGAAACCGTGCCGATCGGCGCCTCGATCGCCTGCTGCGGCGTGTGCCTGACGGTGGTCGCCAAGGACGCCGGGTGGTTCGCCGTGCAGGCCTCGGACGAGACCCTGTCGAAGACCACCCTGGGCGGCTGGCGCGAGGGGCGCGCGGTCAACCTTGAACGGGCGCTGAAATTCGGCGACGAGTTGGGCGGTCACATCGTGTCGGGCCATGTCGACGGGGTGGCGCGGGTCGTTTCGATCCGGCCGGAGAACGAGTCCAAGCGTTTCATCTTCGAGGTGCCCGAGGCGCTGAAGCGTTTCGTGGCGCCCAAGGGATCGGTGGCGTTGGACGGCGTCTCGCTGACGGTCAACGAGGTCGAGGGCGGGCGGTTCGGGGTGAACATCATTTCCCATACCCAATCCGAAACGAACTTCGGCCGCTTGGCCGAAGGGGACGCGGTCAACATGGAAATCGACATGCTGGCGCGTTATGTTGCCCGGCTGATGGAAAAGGATTGAGGGCCGTGCCGCATCGAGAACACCTGTCGTCGATCGAAGAGATCATCGAAGAAGCCCGCAACGGGCGCATGTTCATCCTGGTCGACGACGAGGACCGCGAGAACGAGGGTGACCTGGTCATCCCCGCCCAGATGGCCACGCCCGACGTGATCAACTTCATGGCCCGGTTCGGCCGCGGCCTGATTTGCCTGGCGCTGTCGCGGGCGCGGGTCGACCAGTTGAACCTGCCATTGATGGCCCGCCAGAACGGCACCCGCCACGCCACCGCCTTCACCGTCTCGATCGAGGCGCGCGACGGGGTGACCACCGGCATTTCGGCCTCGGATCGCGCCCGCACCGTCGCGGTGGCGATCGATCCGACCAAGGGCCGCGACGAGATCGTCACGCCGGGCCACGTCTTCCCGCTGGTCGCCCGCGAGGGTGGCGTGCTGGTGCGCGCCGGCCATACCGAGGCGGCGGTCGACATCGGGCGTCTGGCCGGCCTCAACCCGTCGGGCGTGATCTGCGAGATCATGAACGACGACGGCACCATGGCCCGCATGCCCGACTTGGTCGAATTCGCCAAGCATCACGGCCTGAAGATCGCCACCATCGCCGACCTGATCGCCTATCGCCGCCGCCACGACAAGATCGTCGAACGCACGCTCGAGGCGCCGTTCGTGTCGGTTTACGGCGGCAATTGGCGGATGATGGTCTATGTCAACACGGTGGCCTACGCCGAGCACATCGTGCTGGCCAAGGGCGATCTGACCGCGCCCGGCCCCGTGCCGGTTCGCATGCACGCCATGAACGTGCTCGAGGACGTGCTGGGCGATACCCATCGCAGCCGCACCAGCGATCTGCACGCCGCCATGCGGATGATCGCCGAACACGGCCGGGGCGTCGTCGTGCTGATCCGCGAGCCGCTGCCGACCAGCCTGTCCGATCGCCTGCGCGCCCGCATCGAAGGCACCCAGCCGCCGGAGATCCTGCGGGATTACGGAGTCGGCGCGCAAATCCTGCTCGATCTCGGCGTCACCGACATGATCTTGCTGTCGAACTCGAACAGGACCATCATCGGCCTCGAAGGCCATGGCCTCACCGTGCGGGAGAGGCGGGCCATCCCAGAGGGCGAGGGGGGCTGAACCCATGGCGGGAATGAAGATCCTGATCGTCGAGGCGCGCATCCACGACGACGTCACCGACGCGCTGGTCAAAGGCGCCATCAAGGAGCTGGCCGCCGCGGGCGTCGGCTTCAAACGGGTGATCGTGCCAGGCATTTTCGAAATTCCCGCCGTGATCCGCTACGCCATCCGTTCGATGGAGTTGCGCGCCACCGACGACCGCTACGCCGGATATGTGGCGCTCGGGTGCGCGGTGAGCGGCGAAACGGTCGGCTACGACCATATCTGCTCCCAAGCCCTGGGGGGCTTGCAGACCCTGGTTCTGCAATACACCCTGGCGCTCGGCACCGGCATTCTGCTGGTCGACACCCACCAGGACGCGCTCGAATGGGCGCAGCCCGAGCGTGGCAACGCCGGCGGCGAAGCGGCCAAGGCCTGCCTGAGAATGATCCAGTGCAAGCGCGAGCTGCACCTTTAGGCCCAATGATCGAGGTTCGATGTCCAAAAAGCCCGCGAAACGCGTCATCACCCCCGCCCAGCGGCGCCGCAGCGCGGCGCGCTTGGCGGCGGTGCAGGTGCTTTATCAAATCGAGATGAGCGGCTCCTCGGCCGACGAGGTGCTGCGCGACGCGTTGCGGGAGGGTGGCATGGCGGTGGCCGCCGCCGTGGCCGACGAGGACGGGCGGGATGGCCCCGAGACGATGATCGAGCCGGACGGCGAACTGCTCGCCTTCCTGGTGCGCGAGACGCTGGCCGAGCGCGAGCGGTTCGACGAGGTGGTCGGCGCGTCCTTGTCGCGAGACTGGCCGGCCGAGCGCTTGGAGGCCGTGCTCAGGGCGATCCTGCGGGCCGGCGCCTGCGAGATGATCCGCCGTCCGGCGGTTCCTCCCCGTGTGGTCATCTCGGAATGGGTCGACGTGGCCCACGCCTTCTATGCCGGGCACGAGCCGGGCATGGTCAACGCCGTCCTCGACCGCATCGCGCGGGTCGTCCGCCCCGAGGAGATGGGCGGGGACAATGGCCGCCCCTGACGAGTTCCGCCTGATCGCCGAGTTGTTCGCGCCGCTTTCCGCGGCCGAGCCCGGCGCCTTCGGGCTGACCGACGACGCCGCCGTGATCGCCTGCGGCGCCGGTGGCGATCTGGCCATCACCAAGGACGCCATGGTCGCCGGGGTGCATTTCCTGCCCGACGACCCGCCCGACCTGGTGGCGCGCAAGCTGGTGCGGGTCAATGTCTCGGACCTCGCCGCGATGGGCGCCACGCCCTGGGCCGTGTTGCTGGCCGCGGCCTTTCCGCGGGGGTCCGACGAGCCGTGGCTGCGGCTGTTCGCCGCCGGCTTGGCCGCCGACCTGCGGGAATTCGGGATGACGCTGCTGGGCGGTGACACGGTGGTCACGCCGGGGCCGTTCACCCTCAGCCTGACGGCGATCGGCCGCCTTGGTCCGGCCGGACCGCTGCGCCGGGCGGGGGCCAAGCCGGGCGACGGCGTGTTGATGGTGAAGCCCAGCGCGTACA
>JADGAL010000366.1 GCA_015232025.1 Alphaproteobacteria bacterium | reverse complement strand
CGGCCCCGGATCGAGCCCCCGCTCCTGCCCGGTCGAGGCGCTCAAGCTCTGGATCGGCTTGGCCCGCATCACCCACGGACCCCTGTTCCGGCGGATCGGCGGGGGCGGCGAGGTGTCGCCCGAGCGCCTGTCCGACCGCCACGTCGCGCGGCTGGTCAAGCGCTTGGCGCTGGCCGCCGGCATCCGCGGCGATCTGCCCGAAGGCGGCCGGGCCGCCCTGTTCGCCGGGCATTCGCTGCGCGCCGGACTGGCCACCTCGGCCGATGCCGACGAGCGCCTGATCCAGGCCCATCTCGGCCACGCCTCGGCCGAGATGACCCGCCGCTACCAGCGCGACCGCGACCGCTTCCGCGTGAACCTCACCAAGGCGGCGGGTCTCTGAACGCTGTTCAGGCTCCGTCGCGGGTGCGCCGCTCGGCGGCCACCCGCTTCATCACGATGCCGCGGCGGTCTTCCAGATCCTCGTCGCGCACGTCGAAGCCGGCCGCCTTCAAGGCTTTGAGGACGATCACCTTTTTCGGCACGCCCTGGCGGCGGGCCTCGTCCTCGAGTTGCAGGTTGACCCGGCGCGGCATGGGGATGGTGAAGCCCTTCACCCGATCCATGCCATCCCCGGCGGCGGCCGCCGGGCGGGTGGTGACCAGACCGGCGCCGACCGTGCGCAGCCGGTCGGAATCATCGCGGACCCGGTCGCGCAACTGGTCGAGCCGCGCCCGTGGGGTACGGATGTCGGGCTTGGCGGCCGGCGCGTCGTCGAGATCGATCTGGACCGAACGTCCGTCGCCGAGTTTGGGGGCGTTCATCGCGATCCTTCCTTTCAAGCCGCCGAGGCTTCGGCCCGCTCGGCCAGCAGCGCGAGGATTTCCTTGACCAGCGCGGCGACGTTCTTGGCGGCGGGCGAGGTCGGCTGATCGAGCGCCGGGGCGCTGCCGGTGAAGGTCGCCTCCTTGAAGGCCACCCGTTCCAGGAACTCGACCCCAAGCAACGGCACGCCGGCCCGCTCGAAGGCCTGGCGGGTCTCCTTGGCGGCGCGGGTGGCGAAGCTGGGGCTGGTGCGCGACAGCACCACGCGGGCCAAGATGTCGCGCCGGGTCATCTCGCGCGCCGCCTTGACCGAACGCAGCGTGGTGACCGCCCCGTCGATGTCGTATTCCGAGGGCTGAACAGGGATCAGCACCAGATCGGCCACCCCGAACGCCATCAGCATGGCCTGGTTGGCCGAGCCTTGCAGATCGACCAGCACCGCGTCGTGGCGGCCGGCCAGATCGATGATCCGCTCCATGATGTCGCGGTCGGTGGCGTTGGTGGCGACGGTGATGCCGTGGCGCCCCTCGAGCACCGCGCTGCCCAGCTCGCGCGGCTTGCCCAGACCATGCAGCACCCAGCGGGCGGCATGCTGCTGCGGATCGGCGTCGACCACGGCGACCGAGTAGCCGTTGCGCCTGAGTTCGGCGGCCAGATTCACCAAGATGGTGGTCTTGCCGGTGCCGCCCTTGGTGGTGGCGGTGCAGATGGTGGCCACGTGGCGCTCCTTCCCTCGTCCCGTCGTGTTGTCGAATTCTCGCGCTGTCGAGCGGACGCGCTTTCGGCAAGTCGTGCCATCGTGCGTCCGATGGATCATACGAACGCGCGAACGGGTGGTCAAGCGGTCGTGTGCTGGTCCGTACGGCCGCGCGTGTGTCCGTGCGCATGGTCCGTCGCTTGGTCGTTCTCACGCTCTTACGTGCGGACGAGCGCGCGGACGTTCGTCCGCACATCGTTTCGAAAATACGTTTATTCCGTGATTTCCGCGCGTTGTGCTTGGTCGCCCGCCCCGCGGGGCGCCACGGTGGAAGGCAGGTGGGGAAACACCAAGGACACCAAGGACACCAAGGACACCAAGGACACCAAGCGGGCGGCGAATTGCCCGTACACTCCCGGTCCCTTGGTGACTCTTGGTGTCCTTTGTGCCTTGGTGGTGAACCTTTTTCCCTGCTCAATGGCGGCCTTACCGCCCATGCCATTGCCGGATCAAGTCCGGCCATGACGAGTGGAGAGGATGCCCTTTACCGCCGATGGGTCAGTTCATTGGCTCGCCGGTATGGTACCAGCGCCAGGCGTCTTCGATCATCACGTCGAGATCGGGCCGGGCGGGTCGCCAGCCCAGTTCGGCGCGGGCGCGGGTCGAATCGCCGACCAGGCGGGGCGGGTCGCCGGGACGGCGGGGCGCCAAGCGGAAGGGTACCGGCCGGCCGACCACCCGGCCGGCGGCCTCGATCACCTGGGCGACCGAGAAGCCCGCGCCGTTGCCCAGGTTATAGGCGCCGCTGGCGCCGCCGCGATCCAGATGCGCCAGCGCGAGGACATGGGCCGCGGCCAGATCGGCGACGTGGACATAGTCGCGCACGCAGGTTCCATCGGGGGTCGGATAATCCGAGCCGAACACCGCCAGTTCGGGCCGCCGGCCGGCGGCGGCGGCGAGCGCCAGCGGGATCAGGTGGGTCTCGGGGTCGTGCGCCTCGCCGATCTCGCCGTCCGGGTCGGCGCCGGCCGCGTTGAAATAGCGCAACGCCACCCAGCCGATGCCATAGGCGCGGGCGAAGTCGCCCAGCATCCACTCGACGGCCAGCTTGGTGCGGCCGTAAGGGTTGACCGGGGCGAGGGGATGGCTTTCGGGGATCGGCACCTGGACGGGCTCGCCATAAACCGCCGCCGTCGACGAAAACACCAGCCGATCGAGCCCCGTGCGCCGCATCGCGTTCAGCAACGCCAAGCTGCCGGCGATGTTGATGTCGTAGAAGGGGGCCGGATCGCCCACCGAGATGCCGGCCTCGATCAAGGCGGCGAAATGGACCACCGCCACGGGGCGGTGACGTTCGATCACCGCGACCAGCCGCGCCTCGTCGCGCAGATCGCCTTGTTCGAGAGGCCCCCAGCGAACCGCCCAGTCATGGCCGTTCGACAGGTCGTCATAGACCACCGGCGCCAAGCCGGCCGCGGCCAGCGCCTTGCAGGTCTGGCCACCGACATAGCCGGCGCCGCCGACCACCAGGACCGAAGGCCCCCCGCTCACGGCTCGCGCAGGCTCTCGTCGAAGGTGCGGATCAAGGGATAGAGGAAGTACGAGATCACCGAGCGGGTGCCCAGCTTGATCTCGCCGACCAGCGTCATGCCGGGCAGGAAGCGCTGCTCCTCGGGCACGTTGCGCAGATCGACCTTGGTCAGGTGCAGCAGCGCCTTGTAGTGGCTGGGGCTGTCCGGCCGGTTGTCGGTGGTGAAGGTGTTTTCCGAGATGGTGCGCAATTCGGCTTCCAGGGTGCCGTGCTTCTGGAAGGGGAAGGCGTCCAGCTTGACCTTGGCGGGCAGGCCGGTCTTCAGCAGGCCGACGTCGTCGGGCGCGATGCGCACCTCGGCCTCCAGCTCGGCGTTGAGCGGCACCATGGTGACCAGCGCCTCGGCGGCCTGCTGGATCGAGCCGACCGAGCGTTGGGCGA
>JADGAL010000365.1:2886-3476 GCA_015232025.1 Alphaproteobacteria bacterium | reverse complement strand
GATATGGTGCCGCAACTTGGCGAGGTAATTCTTTTGCCACGCCGCGTCGTCCGGCCGACTTTCCCAGGTCGACAAGTCCACGATCGGATACGCGGACATTTGAAGAAGTCGAGCGACAAATGTCGTACAGGTCATTCCGTCGCCATTGCTTTCGTTGCCCGTGAACCGTAGCAGATCATCAAAATGGAGTTCTTTGCTCATGTGTACGGAGTATGGGACGTCGCGGGACTTGTCCTTCTCGTCCCTGTATAACTCCAAGAACGCCCCCAATGTCGAGGCGACGGCGGCTCGCAAATGCGGGTCCGGTATGATCACGGAAGCGAGATACGTGTTCGGGTCTCCACGGAAAACCCCGACGTGCGGGGGGCCCCCGATGAAATCGACGGCGATCGCATCGCTCATCGCGCCGTGACGGTACACAAGGCCTACGTGATAGCCCCGGCCGGACGGCTGAATCAAGACCGCCACGAACGTCTCGCCGGACCCGATCATTGGACATTCGCCCGCCGCCGTGGTCCTCGTCGGCACGATTTCGCAGAAGCCCATGGGCGCCTAAGCCCGCTCGTGGGAAGCGGGCACCGCGACGCCGC
>JADGAL010000365.1:0-2856 GCA_015232025.1 Alphaproteobacteria bacterium | reverse complement strand
CGCGAACGCGCGCTTTGAAGTCCTCGGCCCCGTCGATCCGTCGCGCGAACAGGTTCGCCTGATTGAGAAGCGAAAACAAGGCGGCGGTCCCCAGCTTCTCGGGGCGGGCACTGGCGAATCTCCCGCTCAGCCTGGGAAAATCCTTGTTCCTCGCGTCGAGGAAACAAGCCTTGGCGAGATCCTGCAGGAGTTGGTCGTCCCGTGACCCGAGAACGCCTTGGGCATGAAGACGCTCCAATTCGGGGAACTCGGCGGCCTCCGAGCGCAGGAAGTAGCCCGCCAGTCCCTTGGCCGCGCGTCGCAACATGGCGTCGCAGGCCGCGATGCGCGGAGCCCCCTCCGCCCACCCTGCCGCGCGGCGGTCACGCGCCGGTCCCGCGTCGAATTGTTCCTTGGTGTAATTCCGGAGAAACTGATCCGGAGCCAACGCGAGTGCCATTCACGCATCTCCTTCGCACATCTTGTGTGCGAGCCTGAACGTTTCGGAGTACTTCGTGTATTGATAGCGAATGACGAGATAGACCGATAGCAAGTCGGCGGCCGCATAGGCGACGTCGATACAGTGCCCCTGGCTGAAATAGTCTGGGGTGACGTGGTCCATCCAGAGATAAGCGAGGATGCACGAACGCAGTTCGTCCCACTGGGGCACGTTGGAGCCGACGAGCATTTTCATTTCGTCGTCCGACAACAGGCTGAAATCGTTGTTCGCCAGAGTGACCGGCACGACCAGATTCGACTTGAAGCATGTGCCGGCATCGCCTTCCCGCCACAAGCGGCACCAGTTCGGGTCGTCGTGACTGGACAGCGAATTCACCTCGCAGCGCGCGGCCGCGTCATCGACAAGCCTGCTGTTCCGATACGCGCCCCGTTTCAGGGCGGCGGGGACGTCGGGACAGTGGTAATAGCTCTTGCGACGATTCACCTCGCCGAAGGCGGTGCTGGAGGATGAGGGGAACTCCCGCCCCAGCAGGCGGTGTGGAACCGGAGGATCGCGAAACAGGTCGATGAGCTCGCGCCCCTCGTCGTCCAGCGGCGCGAGCAGACCGAGACGCGGCTTGTGGGGCATGTCGGGGCGCGCTAGGCAAGCCACGATCAGCTCGAAATTCTTTTCGACCGCCCTTTTCAGATAGGTGTTGAGGAACTGGCACAGCCGCGTGAACGCGAGGTTGAGCGTCCGCCGCCGGACGTCCGAAGCGTTGCCGGGCTCGGCCGCCAAGTCCCGCCAGGCGTCCTTCATCTGCCGGTGATGATTTGCCGCCAACTGCTGATACTGGATCAGATAGCCCTGGTTGCGGCAGATCAGCTGGCGCAGAGGTTCCGTCCAAGGTGACGTCTGCGGGACGGCTGGGCTGGGCGCGGATGACGGCATGGGCGAGCGGCAATCGCTTGAAGGTCGTTCGATGGCCACTATATCCTCCCAGCGGTAGAGCGCAAGTCGATCGCACGGGCCTGGAGAAGGGTCACATCGCCACCCTGACGCCCGTCGCCTTCTCCAGTTCCTCGGACAGCAGCGTGGTCAGGATCACCTCGCCGCCCCGGCTGGAGCGCCACACCCCGGCGGCGGCGTCCCAGTCGAAATGCCAGGCGCCGCTTTCCGGCGAGGCGAGCCAAAGCTGGCGGTTGGGGCCGTGCTTGTTCAGCACGTAATGGCCCGAGGGAAGATCGATGGTCAACACGCCGCCTTGCAGGTCGACGTCGATTTCCTCGCCGATCGCCGCGTCGATGACGTCGACGAGGTGGCGCAGGGTGGTGTCGGCAAGTCCGTCGAAATCGCTCATGGCCGGTCCTTCACGCGGGGTTGCCGCCTGGGGAGGGCAAGCTTTCGGTGGCGCTTGCATCGGCGGATTGGCTCCGATATATAGTCCGCTCCGTTCCGGGGAGCAAAGCCGATGAAGACCGACATCCATCCCGACTATCACGAGATCAACGTGGTGATGACCGACGGCACCGAGTTCAAGACCCGGTCCACCTACGGCAAAGCCGGCGACGTGCTTCGTCTGGACATCGACCCCAAGTCGCATCCGGCATGGACCGGCGTGCATCGCCTGGTCGACACGGGCGGCCAGCTCGCCAAGTTCAAGAAGCGGTTCGCCAGCTTCGGCATCAAGGGCTGATCGCCCCGCCCCACGGCGCGCCCCCGGCGCGCCGTGCTTGCCATCTGGCATTCGACAGCGAACTTCCGCTAGACTTGCAGCGCCTCGGGCGCTACCCCCTTCATAGGTGCGCCATACGGTACCTGTGATGGGAACGCTGAAAATCGCCGTAACCCACTTCGAAGTCTACGTCTACGAGAGGGATCGCTGGGTCCTTCACGCCCGCTACACCCGTGCCGAACGGGAAGCGGCCGTGACCGAGGCGAAGATGATCGAGCGCGCCCTGAACGTCGGCGTCAAGGTGGTGCGCGAAGAATACAATCCCCACGACAACGACAGTTCGGAAACCACCGTCTATCTCAGCTCGAAGCTGGCCCATCTGGCCCAGAAGAAGGCGGCGCAGACCCCGCAACGCGGGCAGACCTACGACGGCGCCCTGGGCGAGGACGACGAACCGTTCGTCTCGCGGCGCCAAGCCGGGCCGGCGCCCGCCGCGATGGGCGCGGTGCTCAAGCTGACCATCATCATCCTGGCGGCGTTGGGCTTGGCGGCCTTCGCCACCGCCGCCGCCTCGGGCCTGACCACCCAAGCCGGCTTCGCCATTTCGCGCGACCTGTACCCGAAGCTGATGTTCGCGGTGTTCGTGCTGACCTTCCTGATCACCGCGCTGCCTTTGGCGATGACCTATGTCCGGCTGGACCTCCCGAGCGGCCCGCGGCGCGCCGCGCAGGTGGCGCCGCCCGCCCCGGTCAGGCGAGTCCGG
>JADGAL010000364.1 GCA_015232025.1 Alphaproteobacteria bacterium | reverse complement strand
GACGCAGGAAATTGGCCAAGGACATCAGCAGCCTCCTTAAACTACACAACGGCGATGTACACGCCTGATATTTAACACTCTCACCGGATCAGAACCCTGTCAATGGTCCATGGTGGCGGTGGATTGAGCTTCGGCGAGGATTGGTACGCCGTTCGGTGCGTGACGACGATCGCAGTTGGCGGCGGCTCTGCGGTGGTTGAGTCCAGGCGGATGCCGGCCGATCACACCAGCGGCTTGGCGGGCAAACGGGGTTACGGTGACAGGGTTACGGTGACAGGGTTACGGTGGGTTACGGTGACAGTGCACTTATTTCCAGATGGTTACGGTGACAGCATCCGCGCATCCCAATTAAATGCACTGTCACCGTAATCGTGTCACCGTAATCGAGGCCCCGGCATTTCTGCCGGGGAAAGCCGACGCTGCACGAGGCGCCATCGTGATCGGCCATCCGCTTCAACGAGGCCCCGGCATTACTGTCGGGGAAAGGATATCGCAGATACCCGAACAGGTCTGCCCAGATGATGCTTCAATGAGGCCCCGGCATTTCTGCCGGGGAAAGGTCGATGTCGTGATCGCCGATCTCGACCCAACGCGCACTTCAATGAGGCCCCGGCATTTCTGCCGGGGAAAGCCCCGCAGAAGCCGCTGCTCCTCGACATGGCCGAGGTGCTTCAATGAGGCCCCGGCATTTCTGCCGGGGAAAGTGCGCGCGATCGACGAGGATCGGGCGCGGCTGTTGGCGGGCTTCAATGAGGCCCCGGCATTTCTGCCGGGAAAGGCCCGCCATGATGACGCGCGCGGGATCGTCGACCCGCTGCTGCTTCAATGAGGCTCCGGCATTACTGCCGGGGAAAGCAAGTGGATTACACCCACCCGCGCCAAGTCCGCATCGCTTCAATGAGGCCCCGGCATTACTGCCGGGGAAAGAGGAGCAGTCCGCCGAGGGCACGGTGACGCGATTCCAGCTTCAATGAGGCCCCGGATTTCTGCCGGGGAAAGATCAGCCACCAGGGCGGCGAAGCCCCGGTACCTGCGCGCCCCGGCTTCAATGAGGCCCCGGCATTACTGCCGGGGAAAGGAGATTGACCGTCGACAGGCCCCTCTTGCCGGGCCGCTTGCTTCAATGAGGCCCCGGCATTACTGCCGGGGAAAGTTCGCGCCGGCCGACACCTTCGAGTTCGTGAACACGCTTCAATGAGGCCCCGGCATTACTGCCGGGGAAAGCCCCCAGCGAAGTTGTCGACGATGGCGCCTTGCCCAGCTTCAATGAGGCCCCGGCATTACTGCCGGGGAAAGTTCGGTTTCGGTCATCGGCATGAGGTTCACTCCTTGCCGCTTCAATGAGGCCCCGGCATTACTGCCGGGGAAAGGCCGTGTCGAACCGTATCGGAGGTACCCCAATGCTGCTGCTTCAATGAGGCCCCGGCATTACTGCCGGGGAAAGGCCCTTCGAGCCGCCCGAGGACGTCTACTACACCTAGCTTCAATGAGGCCCCGGCATTACTGCCGGGGAAAGCTCCTTCAACGGGTTGAGCGTCAACTGGTCGGCCTTTTCGGCTTCAATGAGGCCCCGGCATTACTGCCGGGGAAAGACCGTCCAGGCCGGATCGTGCGGCGCCGACGACACCGCTTCAATGAGGCCCCGGCATTACTGCCGGGGAAAGCCTGGCGCCGCCGGATGGGGCGCCCCAACAGAAAGAGGAGCTTCAATGAGGCCCCGGCATTACTGCCGGGGAAAGCCCCTGCGGCTCCGAAGCACCCCTACGTCGAAAAGGCGCTTCAATGAGGCCCCGGCATTACTGCCGGGGAAAGCAGTTCCCGGACTGGGCAAGCATAAGATCATTCTACCGGCTTCAATGAGGCCCCGGCATTACTGCCGGGGAAAGGGGGCAACCTCGCCGCGGTCGAGGAACTGTACGGCCTGCTTCAATGAGGCCCCGGCATTACTGCCGGGGAAAGGCAGCCGCACGTTAGCCCTCGCCGCCCGGATATGGATGCTTCAATGAGGCCCCGGCATTACTGCCGGGGAAAGCCCGAGACGGTCAAGAACTTCTGCGCGCTCGACGTGGCGCTTCAATGAGGCCCCGGCATTACTGCCGGGGAAAGGTCATCCGGCCTATGAATGGTTGGAATGGTTGTGCTCGCTTCAATGAGGCCCCGGCATTACTGCCGGGGAAAGGCCGCTGGCCCCGCAGAATGACCGGGCGGCGCGCAGATGGCTTCAATGAGGCCCCGGCATTACTGCCGGGGAAAGGAACGAGCCAGGACAGCCGGGATGGGAATGAGCCCAGCTTCAATGAGGCCCCGGCATTACTGCCGGGGAAAGTGAACAGAAAGGGTATGGTGTAAGTCAGGGCATGCAGGCTTCAATGAGGCCCCGGCATTACTGCCGGGGAAAGATCATCTCGCCCTTAAGATTTCCTTCGATGTGGCGCTTCAATGAGGCCCCGGCATTACTGCCGGGGAAAGGCCGACAACCAACGGGCGGCGGCGCGCGAGGCGGAGCTTCAATGAGGCCCCGGCATTACTGCCGGGGAAAGGCGCCAGCTTCAGTTGGGCCGCGTCGTCGGCTTTGATGGGCTTCAATGAGGCCCCGGCATTACTGCCGGGGAAGGCTCGGTCTCTTTACGGCGCTGGGCAACATGGCGTCTAAGCTTCAATGAGGCCCCGGCATTACTGCCGGGGAAAGCGTTCACGTCAAGGTCAAGGGAGGGCGCGATGGCAACGCTTCAATGAGGCCCCGGCATTACTGCCGGGGAAAGCTTCAGTGGTGGAAACGGAAAGAACCCCTGCCGTGGACGCTTCAATGAGGCCCCGGCATTACTGCCGGGGAAAGCGCCGCCGTCTCAGCAGTGCTCGACGAGGCGCAGCAAAAGCTTCAATGAGGCCCCGGCATTACTGCCGGGGAAAGTCTCCGCGGTCGTGATCTCCGATGACCAGGAAGCCTGCTTCAATGAGGCCCCGGCATTACTGCCGGGGAAAGTCGAGTTTGCACCTCGCTCGACCGGCTGCGGTGAGCTTCAATGAGGCCCCGGCATTACTGCCGGGGAAAGTGCGTCTCCATGCGTCAACAGGTCAGGGATTTTCGTGCTTCAATGAGGCCCCGGCATTACTGCCGGGGAAAGAGACCCCCAAAATTACCCCGCTCCACCAACCCCTTACAACCCGATTTTCGAGCACCCCAGCCGTACCCCCCGACTCAGGCCCCCGGAACACCGCGAACGCCCCGCCAACGCGCCAAAAAACTCAATCTTCACAATGTCAAACAGCGTTTCGAGCGCCCCCCGGGGGGTCACCCGGCACCGGACCGCTCGAAGGCGCGCGGCGGGTGTAGTGTAGCGTGAAGATCGCCCGCCGGGAACCCGATATCGGCTTCTCGTCGAAAGGATGCGGTCACTCGAAATAATGCGGCACGAAGCGGCTGGAATCGCGGGTGATCAATCCCTGGTCCTCGCGGATGCCCAGGCCGGCCGTTTCGTTGCCGATCACCCA
>JADGAL010000363.1 GCA_015232025.1 Alphaproteobacteria bacterium | reverse complement strand
TGCCGCCGCCGAGATCGAGGCGACCCGCACCCGTCTGCTGGAACAGGCCGAACGCGACGCCGCGGCTGAAGTCGCTTCGGATCGCGCCCGCCTTTTCGAAGAGGCTGGACGGACCATCGCCGCCGAGATCGCCGCGGATCGCGCCCGCCTTCTCGACGAGGCCGAGCGCGTCGCCGCGACCGAAATCGAGACGCAGCGGACCCGCCTGCTCGACGACGCGCGGGCCACCATCGCCGCCGAAATCGAATCGACCCGGACCAGCCTTCTCGACGAGGCCGAGCGTGCCGTCGCCGCCGAGATCGAGGCGTTTCGGACGACATCCGTCGAACTGGCGGGGACCGCCATCAATGACGAGGTGAGCGTCCGCCGGGCCGCCGCCATCGAAGAGGTCGAGGCCGAGATCACCGCCCGCAAGGAAGCCGCCGTCGCCGAGGTGATGAGTTGGCTGACGCAGGAGCGGTCGCGTCTCGCGGCGATGCTGGAACGAGAATACAGGAACGAGCGGTCGCGCCGGGGTCTGAGACCGCCGGGCGAGCCCGAAAGTTGACAACCGCGCCAGAGATGAGGAAACCGGACGATGATGATCGAAGCGACCGATGGGCCAGCCGAACAGGAAAGCGTGCCGACCATGCGGTCGGTGCCGGTCGAGGATCTGGGCGTGGGCGTGATGCGCCTGCTCCGCATGACGGCCGGCAGGACCAAGGGCCGTCTCGGCGATCTGCTTCGCGGACGCCTCAAGCGGGGCGCGCCTTGACCGATATCTGACGGCCTTGGGCGCCGGGGCGCCCGCCGGGCTTGGGGGACAATGAGGCGAGTCACTTGGTTGACTCGCCGGCATGACAAGGAAAACGATTGATGCAAACATTCATGCTGGCCAAGGTTGAAAGCCTGATGCAGGCCAACCAGGTGGGCGCCCTCGCCGGGCACACCGCGACGGTGTCCAAGGTCTCGGCCACCACCAATCTGATGACCCTGGTGCCGACCGACTCGGCGCGGGCCGCCGTGACGGTCAAGCTGGACGCCGCCCGCCAAGTGGCGGAGATGAAGGCGCTGATCGGCAAGACCCTGGTGATCGGCAAATCGCCGGCCACGATCGGCGGTATCGGCAACTGGATCACCCTATGCCCGGCCGGCAAGACCGGGGCGGCCGCGATGGCGGCGGCGGCCAGCGATCTGGTGCTGCTCAAGGCCGAGGGCGGCACCGCGGCGGCCCAGTTGCCCGGTCTGGTGGGTCAGACGGTGACCGTGGCGCACCCGCCGATGGCGGCCGGCACCAACGCCGCCTCGATGCTCTACCTCAAGCCCGCCGCCGGTGGCGGGCTGACCGGTTTGAAAGTCCAAGGCGCCGTAGCGACCCACGCCATGGTCGGCAACAGCTATGTGGTGGGGCAAGGCCCCGTGGTGGGCGGCACCATCGGCAACTACATGGTGTTCCAGCCGGTGGCGGTTCCCGCCGCCAAGACCATCGCCGCGACCACCGTCACCACCGTGGCGGCGGCCCAGCCGGGCGCCGGCGGCGTGGTCGCCGGCCTTTCCACCAGCGCGGGCACCCTGATGGCGACCGGGGCCGCGACCGTCAATCCGGTGGCCGCCGCCTCGGCCGGGGGAACCCTGCTCGGCACCAAGGGCGTCTGCCTGGGTCTGGGTCTCGGCCTGGGCGCCTGGGGTCCCGTTCTGCTGGGTGTCGCCGGGGTGTTGGGCGCGGCCTCGCTGATCCAGTACGTGCGCAAGCGGGGCGCGGCGCCCACCCTGTCGGACGACGAACTGCTGGCCGCGGCGGCGGGGGGCTGATGGTGGCATGAAGCCCGCCTCTTGACGTTCCACAAATGTGGCGAAGCCGGCGAGCCGTATTGAAGGATGAATTCTGAGTTCGGCGGCGACGAGGCCTATGTCTGGATCTGGCCGCGCGACGGGCTGCGGCTCGCCGCGCTGGCCGGACAATGACGGAGAACCCGTGATGTCGTCCTTGAACACCGATCTCGCCGCCGCGCTGTCGACCGTTCGGCGGACGGCCGAGTTCTGCGTGTCGGGCGCCGCCGACTTGGCGTTGCCGGCGCTCGAGGTCGAAGGCGTCGGGCCGGTGGCCCTTCCGCTGTTGCCGATTCAGGCGGAACAGCTCGTCGCGGCGGCCGAGCGCGCGCCGTTCGGCCGGGGCGAAAAGACCGTCCTGGACATGACGGTGCGCCGCACCTGGCAGTTCGACGCCGGGCGGGTGCGCCTGGGCGGCCGATCCTGGGCGCGGACGCTGGACTCGGTGGTCGCCCGCGCCGCCGAGGGGCTGGGCGTCGAGGGGCCGGTGCGCGCCGACTTGCACAAGCTTTTGCTTTACGCCCCCGGCGACTTCTTCGTGTCCCATCGCGACACCGAGAAGGCTTCGGGAATGTTCGGCACGCTGGTCGTGGTGCTGCCGTCGGCGCCGCGGTCCGAGGGCGGACTTCTCGTCGTCCGGCACAAGAACGACGAGCGGCGGTGCGACCTGGGTCCGGACGATCCGTCGGAACTGCGCTTCGCGGCCTTCTACGCCGATTGCCGTCACACGGTCACGCCGGTCACCGCCGGTCATCGCCTGGCCCTGATCTTCAACCTGATCCGGCCGGGCGCGGTGGTGGCCTTGGAAGCGCCCGACTACGAGACCGAAACCAGCCGGGTCTCCGCCCTTCTGCGAGGATGGGCGGCGGGGCGGGACGCGCCCGACAAACTGGTGGTGCCGCTCGAGCACGCCTACACCCCCGCCGAGTTGGGCTTCGCGACCCTGAAGGGCGCCGACGCCGCCATGGCCAAGGTGCTCGCGACGGCGGCGGCCGCGGCGGCGTGCGCCCTGAGGCTGGTTCTGGTCGAGATCGAGGAAAGCGGCTATGCCGAGTATGTCGACCATGGCGGCCGGGGGCGTTGGTCGGAGCCCGACCTCGAGGCGGGCGAGGTGACCGACGAGAGCCGCTTCCTGACCCAGTGGCGGCGGCCCGACGGCCCCGACCCGGCGCTGCCCGATCTGCCCTTCGAGACGGACGAGTTGGTGCCTCCCGACATCTTCGACGATCTCGAACCCGACGAGGAGGAATTTCACGAAGCCACCGGCAACGAGGGCGCCTCGTTCGAGCGGAACTATCGCCGCGCGGCCCTCGTGCTCTGGCCGAACCGCCGTCACTTGGCCGTGCTCGGCCATGGCGGGCAGGCGGTGACCGTGCCGCTGCTCGAAGGCCTGGCCGCGGCGGACGACGATGCGCGCGAACTGACGGCTCTCATCATCGAGGACTGGCCCGAGCAACCCTGGTTGGGAGAGGGCGAGCGCCCCGGAACCGCGTCGCGCGTTCTCGCCGCGCTGACGCGGCTGCGCGAGGTCCAAGGCATCGCGGCGTTTCTCGATCGCCTCGCGGTGGCTGGCGGGTTCGGCCGGGGCGACACCGCCGGGATGGCGGCGGCGATGGGCCTGCTGACGCCCGAGGCGGCGGCCGCCCTGGTCGAACGCGTCTCGGCCACATGGGCCGCGCGCGCGCCGGGCACCTGCGCCCGCC
>JADGAL010000362.1 GCA_015232025.1 Alphaproteobacteria bacterium | reverse complement strand
GCCCAGCGTGGCGGTCGCGCAAATCGCCGCCGAGGCGGCTCCGGCGCCCACGCCGCCGCTGGCCCAGCCGGCGACGCCTCCGTCCGCGCCGCTTGGCCAGTTGATGTTCAACGACGCCTCGCCGAACGTGCAAAGCTTTGGCGACCTTCAGGTCCAGGTGGCGACCGCCAGCAGCAGCACGACCACCACGGCGGCCGACACCGAGGTGCAAAGCTACGTCATTTCGGCCAAGGACGTCGGCAACGGCTCGAACGTCCAGCTTTCGGTCGAAAGCGGCATGCCGCAATGGATGAAGGTCGAGTCGAATGGCGACGGCACCCTGAAGATCGGCGGCGAGCGCCCGCCGGGCGACGCCGAGACCTATCAGGTGATGGTCAAGATCAAGCGCGGCGGCGGCGAGGAGATCGCCGTCATGGTCACCGTCGGCCCGAGCGGCAAGGCCCCCGCCGAGGGCGAGGCGCCCGAAGGCGGCCAGGGCAAGAACCAGGGCGAGGGCCAGCAAGGCCAGCCGGGTCAAGGTCAGCAAGGTCAGGGCCAGCAGGGTCAGGGTCAGCAGGGCCAGCCGCCGGCCGACCCGCAACGGCAGGGCGCCGATCAGGCGCCGGGCGCCGAGCGGCAGGCCCAAGCCGAATGGCTCGATCGTCTGCTGGCCGAACTGTCGCGCGACGAGACCGGCGACCGCCCGGCCGAGCCGGGGGCCGCCTCGGCGCAAGCCGGGCTGGTTGATCAGTTGGCCTGGGATGCGGATCGCTTCGATGACCGGGCCTTGATGCTGGCCGCGGCGTGAGATCAATGAAGGATGGCATGGTGAGCAAAGTCTTCTTGCGCGGCGCTTCGGCGCTGGCGCTGGCCGTCGCGGTCGCCGGCTGCACGGTTTCGCCGGTGACGTTGTCCGAGGCGGAGAACCAAGCCCGTCTCGCCGAGACGATGGCGGCGATCAGTCGGCAGCCGTTGCCGGCCGGGCCGATCACCCTGCACGAGGCGATGGCCCGCGCGCTGAAGTTCAACTTCGAGAGCCGCGTCAAGCTGATGGAAGAGGAGATCGCCAACAACCGTTTGGACGCGACCTTCTGGAACTTCCTGCCCCAAAGCATCGTCAGCGCGGGGCGCTCGGCGCGCAGCAACACGGCGGCGTCGAGCAGCCGGTCGGTGCAGAGCGGCCAGGAATCCCTTGAGATGTCGACCTCGCAAGAGAACGTCCACAACGAGGCGGACGCCCGCTTCACCTGGAACGCGCTCGATCTGGGGGTCAGCTATTTCACCGCCCGCCAGATGGCGAACCAGACCCTGATCGCCGCCGAGCGTCGCAAGCGCGCCATCCGCCAGTTGATGCAGGAGGTGCGCGACGCCTATTGGAAGGCGGTCGGCGCCCAGCGCCTGCTGGGCCAGGTCGAGCAAATCCTGACCAAGGTGCGCGAGGCGGTGGACAAGGCCGACGCGATCGAAAGCGAGCGCCTTGAAAACCCGATGGAGATCCTGGGCTACAAGCGCGATCTCTACACCAAGCTGACCCAGCTTCAAACCCTGCGCCGCACGCTGCTGGCCTCGAAGCTGGACCTCGCCAAGATGATGAACCTGCCGGCCTCGACCGCGTACCAGGTCGTGGTGCCCGAGGGCGAGCCGCCGTCACCCAAGAAGCTGGCCATCCCGATCGGCGATCTTGAGATCAAGGCGTTGATGACCCGGCCCGAACTGATCGAGGAAAGCTACCACGAGCGCATCGCGGTCGACGAGGGCTACAAGGCGATCGCCCGCATGCTGCCCGGCGTCGAGCTGTCGGCCTCGGGCAATTACAACAGCAACCGCTATCTCCTGCACAACGCCTGGGGCGAGGTGGGCCTCAAGGCGACCTGGAACCTGCTGAACTTCATGTCCGGCTGGACCGACATCGAGATGGCCGACAAGCAGAAGGAATTGGCGGTGTTCCGTCGCCAAGCGCTGGGCGTCGCGGTCCTGACCCAGGTCAATCTGGCCTTCCTCGACTATCGCGAGGCGGCCGAGGGCTACGAGACGGCGACCCGGATCCTGGCCATCAACCAGCGCATCGAGAAGCACCAGAAGAACCAGTCCGGCGAGCGGAACATGGGCGAGATGGAGCTTCTGCAAATGCAGCTCACCAGCCTGCTGAGCCTGCTCAAGAAGGACGAGCAGTACGCCCAGGTCCAAAACGCCTTGAACCGCCTGGTCTTCTCGGTCGGCGAGGAGATTTATCCCGACATCCCATCCGAAGCGGCGATTCCCGATTTGGCGAACGCCCTGGCCAAGGCCGATGGGGAATGGATGCGCAAGGGATGGTTCGCGCTCTGATCGCCCTGGTGGCGCTGGCCGTCCCGTCCGCCTCGGCGGCCTGGGCGGCCGGTGGCGATGGCGCGGGCGCCACCGCGCACGGCATCGTGCGGGCGTCGGAACAGGCCACCTTGTCCTCGGAGATGGCGGGGCGCGTCGTCCGCCTGCCCTTCGCGCCGGGCGCGGCGTTCACCAAGGGCGAGGTGCTGGCCGAATTCGCCTGCGACATGGTGCGGGCCGAAGTCGAGGCGGCGCGGGCCGCCGAGCGCGGCGCCCAGGTCAAGCTGGCCCATCTGCGCCGCCTGGACAAGCTGGCCTCGGCCGGCGGCCTTGATCTCGCCTTGGCCGAGGCGGGGGCGGTCGAGGGCGCCGCCCGCGTCAAGGTGGCGACCACCCGCGAGGGCTTTTGCCAATTGCGCGCCCCGTTCGACGGCTTGGTGCTGGCCCGCCTGATCGAGCCCCAGGAAAGCGTCGAGCTGATGAAGCCGCTGCTGCGCATCGCCCGGCGCGGCCCGCTGGAGGTCGACGTGATCGCGCCGGTCGCGTGGCTGCCCTGGCTGAAGGCCGACGCGCCGCTGGTCTTCACCACGGCCGACGGCAAAAGCGTCGAGGGGCGCGTGCTTCGGATCGGCGCGTCGGTCGATCCGGCCAGCCAGACGCTCGAGATGCGCGGCCTGTTGCGGATCGAGGCCGGGCAGGGGCTGTTGCCGGGCACCGGCGGCGCCGTCTCGTTCCGCCCGGCGGGGGCTTCGTGACGGCACGGCCCGCCGCCGCCGATCCGCGTCTGGTGCAGCTTTCCAACGCCCTGCTGGTCGAACAGGAGGTCCGCGAAAAGCGCCGCCTGCCGGATCTCGCCGCCTGCCTGGTCAGCGAGACGGCGCGCGCGCATGGCCAGGACATGGCGATCCTGCTGGCCGGCGACGGGGCGAAGTTCCGCTTCACCGCCGCCTCGGGGGTGTCGCGGGTCGAGCGCAACGGCCCCTTCGCCCGCTGGATCGAGGACATGGCCGAACGGCGCCACGCGGCCGGGGCCGAGGCGGCGGTGGCGGTGCTCGAACGCGACGCCTTGGCCATCCCCGAAGCCGACTGGGCCGCCTGGGTGGCCGATCACTGGCTGTGGCTGCCTTTGCCCCATCCGGGCGGCGGGTTGGCCGGGGTGCTGATCCTGCTGCGCCGCACGCCATGGCGGGAGGGCGACCGCCTGCTGGCCGAGCCGCTGGCCGGCTGCTACGGCCATGCGCTGGCA
>JADGAL010000361.1 GCA_015232025.1 Alphaproteobacteria bacterium | reverse complement strand
GAAAACATCCTTCAAGAAGGAACCGAGCGAAATGCCCAAGATGAAAACCAAGAGCGCCGTGAAAAAGCGGTTCTCGATGACCGGCACCGGCAAGCTGAAGGGGAACGTGGCCTGCAAGCGCCATGGTCTCGTCAAGCGTCCGCAGAAGATGAAGCGTCAGGCCCGCGGCACGTTCCTCATCTCCGATGGGGATTGCAAGCGCCTCACCACCTTCATGCCCTACGGAGTCTGATCCATGGCCCGCGTCAAGAGGGGCGTGCGCGCGCACGCCCGCCACAAGAAGATTCTGAAGCTCGCCAAGGGCTATCGCGGTCGGTCTTCGACCTGTTTCCGCATGGCCATCCAGCGGGTCGAGAAGGCGCTGCAATACGCCTATCGCGATCGGCGCGTCCGCAAGCGGAATTTCCGCGCCCTGTGGATTCAGCGCATCAACGCCGGCGCCCGCGCCCATGGCCTGACCTATTCGCGCTTCATCAATGGCCTGAAGCGGGCCAACATCGAGCTGGACCGCAAGGTTCTGTCCGACATCGCGATCCGCGAGCCGGCGGCCTTCGCGTCGCTGTGCAAGCAGGCCGAGGCGGCTCTCGGCGCGTGACGATACCGGCCGGCGGGCATCGTCCGCCGGTCGCGTCGATCGAGGGGGTCGCCATCGCGGCCCCCTTTTCGCGTTTTGGTGGGTAGGGAATGGCCCGATGAACGACCTGGAACGGATTCGCGGCGAAGTGCTGGCCGAGGCGGCCGCCGCCGCCGACCTGGACGCGCTGGAGCAGGTGCGCGTCGCCGCCCTGGGCAAGAAGGGGCGGATCACCGCCCTGATGAAGACGCTGGGCGGCATGGGACCCGACGAACGCCGCGAGGCGGGCGCCGCGCTCAACCTGCTGAAGGACGCCGTCGCGGCGGCCCTCGAGGCGCGCAAGGCCGACCTGGACCGCGCCGCGCTGAACCAGCGCCTGGAACGCGAGCGCATCGACGTCACCCTGCCCGCCCGCCCCGAGGCGGAAGGCCGCATCCATCCGATCAGCCAGACGCTGGACGAGATCGTCGCGATCTTCGGCGCGATGGGCTTCGCGGTGGCGGAAGGCCCCGACATCGAGGACGATTTCCACAACTTCACCGCCCTGAACTTCCCGCCCGGCCATCCGGCGCGGCTGATGCACGACACCTTCTTCTTCCCCGAGCGCGAGGGGGGCGATCGCTATCTGCTGCGCACCCACACCTCGCCGGTGCAGGTGCGCACCATGCTGGGGACCAAGCCGCCGATCCGCATCATCGCGCCCGGTCGCACCTATCGCTGCGACAGCGACATGACCCACACGCCGATGTTCCATCAGGTCGAGGGCCTGGTGATCGACGAGGCGACCCATATGGGCCATCTGAAGGGCTGTCTGGTCGAGTTCGTGCGCACCTATTTCGAGATCGACGACGTGCCGGCCCGCTTCCGCCCGTCGTTCTTCCCGTTCACCGAGCCCTCGGCCGAGATGGACATCGGCTGCTCGCGCAAGGGGGGCGAGTTGCGCATCGGCGCCGGCTCGGATTGGCTGGAGATCCTGGGCTGCGGCATGGTCCATCCCAACGTGCTGAAGGCCTGCGGCATCGACCCCGACAAATATCAGGGCTTCGCCTTCGGCATGGGCATCGAGCGCATCGCCATGCTGAAATACGGCATCCCCGATCTGCGCACCTTCTTCGATTCCGATTTGCGCTGGCTGCGCCATTACGGATTCTCGGCGCTGGACGTGCCGACGCTGCCGGGAGGGCTCGCCCGATGAAGTTCACCTTGTCCTGGCTGCGCCAGCATCTCGACACCGACGCCCCGATCGACGCGATCTCCGAGCGCCTGACCATGCTGGGCCTCGAGGTCGAGTCGATCGAAGACCCCGCCGCCCTGCTGGCCGACTTCACCGTCGCCCAGGTGGTCGAGGCCGTCCAGCATCCCGACGCCGACCGACTGCGCGTCTGCACGGTCGATCCCGGCTGCGGCGCCACGCTGCAAGTGGTGTGCGGCGCGCCCAACGCGCGGGCCGGCATCAAGGTCATCCTGGCCCGTCCCGGCGCCCGCATCCCGGCCAATGGCGAGGTGTTGAAGAAGGGCAAGATCCGCGGCGTCGAAAGCCAGGGCATGCTGTGCTCGTGGCGCGAGCTTGGCCTGGGCGAGGACCACGACGGCATCGCCGAGTTGGACCCCGCCGCCACGGTGGGCGGCAAGCTGGTCGAGGCGATGGCATTCGACCCGGTGTTCGACGTGTCGATCACGCCGAACCGCGCCGACTGCCTGGGGGTGCGCGGCATCGCCCGCGATCTGGCCGCCTCGGGGATGGGCACGCTGAAGCCGTTGAAGGCGCAGCCGGTGGTGGCCCGCCTGGCCAGCCCGATCACCGTCTCGCTGGATTTCCCGCACGAGGCCGCCGACGCCTGCCCGCTGTTCGCCGGCCGCTACATCCGCGGCGTCTCGAACTGCGAAAGCCCCGACTGGCTGAAGCGCCGCCTGACCGCCATCGGTCTGCGGCCGATCTCGGCGCTGGTCGACATCACCAATCTGTTCACCTACGATCTGGGCCGCCCGCTGCACGTCTTCGACGCCGCCAAGGTGACCGGCAACATCCGCGCCCGGCTGGCCAAGCCCGGCGAGAGGCTGCTGGCCCTGAACGGCCGCGAATACGAACTCGACGAGACCATGACGGTGATCGCCGACGAGGCCGGCCCCGAGGCGCTGGCCGGCATCATCGGCGGCGCCCATTCGGGCTGCGGCGAGGACACCACCGACGTGTTCCTGGAATCGGCCTTGTTCGATCCGGTGCGCACGGCGGCCACCGGGCGCAGGCTGGGCATCGACTCGGACGCCCGCTACCGCTTCGAGCGCGGCGTCGATCCGGTCTCGGCGGTGTCCGGCATGGAGATGGCCACCCGCATGATCCTCGAGCTGTGCGGCGGCGAGGCCTCCGAGCCGGTGATCGCCGGCGCCGAGCCCAATTGGCACCGCTCGATCACCCTGCGGCCCGAGCGGGTCGCCGGGCTGGGCGGCATCGAAATCGGGCGCGACGGCATCGAGCGCATCCTGAACGCCTTAGGCTGCATCGTGGCGCCGGCCGAGCGCGGCACCCTGCTGGTCCATCCGCCGTCATGGCGCGCCGACCTGACCGCCGAGCACGACATCGTCGAGGAGGTCATCCGGGTCAACGGCTATGACCGCATCCCGACCACGCCGCTGCCCCGCCCGTCGATGCCGCGCACCGTGCTGACCCCCGAACAGCGCCGCGTGATCGCCGTCCGCCGCGCCCTGGCCGCCCGCGGCATGGTCGAGACCGTCACCTGGTCCTTCACCGCGTCGGCCGCCGCCGCCCAGTTCGGCGGCGTGGCCGAGGGGCTGGTCCTTTCGAACCCGATCAGCGCCGATCTCGACGCCATGCGGCCCTCGCTGCTGCCCAATCTGGTGGCCGCCGCCGGACGCAACGCCGATCGCGGCCTGCGCGACGTCACCCTGTTCGAACTGGGGCCGCAATTCGAGGGCGCCGAGCCCGGCCGCCAACGTCTGGTCGCCGCCGGCCTGCG
>JADGAL010000360.1 GCA_015232025.1 Alphaproteobacteria bacterium | reverse complement strand
GACCAGAAGCACTCGGAGGCCGGCGGCGGTCGCCACCAGCGCCAATCCCAGCGCCGCAGCTTCGGCGAGGGTGCCGAGGGCCAGCACGCCGCGCCCGGTGACCGTGCCGCGTACCACTTGGCCGGGGCTCACGGGCATATCGGCCTCGACATCGATCAAGGTGCGACCGAGGTCGGCGGCGGTGGCGCGGCGGGTGGCGCCGTCCTGGACGATGGGCAGCAGTTCGGCGCCGGTCAGTGGGACGGCGGCGTCGAGTTCGGAGATGCGCTTGTCGGCCATGGTCAGGGCTCCAGGTTGAGGGTGTCGCCGGCCTCGGTCAGCAACCGGCCGCCGTCTTCAAGACGCAGCAAGCCCAGCCGGGCGAGAACGGCGCGAATGCTGGTCAGGGCGAGGGAGAGGCCGAGGCGCATCAGGTCAAGCCCACGATCGAGGTTGCGGTCGTGGCGGCTCCGATGCGCTTGAAGCGAACGGGCAGGATCGAGCCGGCGGGCACGGCGGCGAATGTGACCGGCGAATCGTCGTCGGCGAGCGTGCCGATCACGTCGCCGGTTCCGCCGACATAGAGGGCGCGAGTTGTCTCGGCCAAGTCGGTATCGGCCGGGGCGATGGTGAAGGCCGAGGTGGCTGGCGTGTCCAGGCCGGCCGCGAACGAGGCGAAGGGATCGGATGCGGGCATGGTTTCAGCCCTTCACGTTGGGAATGGTCAGGTGCACTTCATTGCCGAGCCGCTGCGCTTCCATGGCGCCGGCTATGGCCGCGCGAACCCCTTCCAGCATTTTGTCAACAACGCTCGAAAACTGACCCACTTTGGGGCTTCGGCAACGGTCGAAATCTGACCCGCCGGTGCGCCGGGGGTGGGGCGAGCCCCACCCCCGGCGGCGCATTTCATTTTCCCTCCCTTTTGGGGGCGAATCCCGCCTTGCGCTTGTCCTTGAGGCGCCAGCTCTCCCCCTGGATTTGGACGAGGATGGCATGGTGCAGCAGGCGGTCGAGCATGGCGGCGGTGAGCACCGCATCGCCGGCGAAGGCCTGATCCCAACTGCCGAAGGTCAGGTTCGACGTGACGATCAGGGCGCCCTTCTCGTAGCGCTTGGCCACCACCTGGAAGAAGAGGTTGGCCTGATCGCGCCCCATCGGCAGATAACCGATCTCGTCGATGATGAGCAGCCTGTAGGGCATCACGACCCGATTCATGTATTCCTTGAGCCGGCCTTGGCGCTGCGCGGTTTCGAGCTGGAGCACCAGATCGGCGGCGGTGATGAAGCGGGTCTTGATCCCACGCTGGGTCGCCAGATAGCCCATGGCGATGGCCAGATGAGTCTTGCCGACGCCGCTCGGCCCGAGGAAGACCACGTTCTCGGCCCGCTCGACAAAGGCCAGGCTGGCCAGTTCCATGATCTGTTTGCGCGGCGCCCCGACGGCGAAGTCGAAGTCGTATTGATCGAGCGTCTTGACCGCCGGGAAGGCGGCCAGCGTGGCCAGGGTGGTGCGTGCACGGGCTCGCCGCAATTCCCGCTCGGCCTTGAGGGCCGCCTCGAGGAAATCGCCATAGGACTCCGATCGCGTGGCGGCGTCTTGGGCGAGAGCCGGCCATTGCCCGGCGATGCCGGCCAGGTGCAGTTCGTCGCATAGGGTGGCGATGCGCTGATGCTGCAGATCCATCACATCACCTCGGCGCTGGTCAGCAAGGCATCGTAGACGCTCAGCGCGTGCTGGCCGACGGACCGGGGTTCCAAAGCCGCCGGCACCGTCCCGAGCGACCCGCACCAGGGCTGCGCCAGGGGTTGCAGCGCTTCGCGCTCCTCGGCCAGCAGCGTCGCCGGGACCTTCCCGGTGCCGCCATGGACCCGGGCGTTGGCGACGTCGCGCAGCCATTTGCGCACTTCGACATTCGCGGTGACCACGTCGAGCGACTGGCCCTGCTGGCCGAGCCGCGTGACGAGCGGCACGAGAAAGCTCTGACGCAGGTAGCGGATGAACCGCTCCACCTTCCCCTTGGTCTGGGCCCGGTACGGCCGGCACAGGCGGGGCACGAAGCCGGCGTGGTGGGCGAAGTCGCGGAACGCCGGCTGAAACCGATGAAGGCCGGAGCCGTACGCGTCACGCCCGGCCACGACCGTGCGCATGTTGTCGTAGAGGACCGTGCGCGGCACGCCACCGAAAAACACGAAAGCCTCCTGGTGGCAGGCGATCAGCGTTTCCAGCCGCTCGTCGGTGACGAACTCGACGAACGCGGCGCGGCTGTGGCCCAGCACGGCGATGAAGGCCGAGAGACGATCGGCGCCGCGACGGATCACCGCCCAGTCGACCTGCATCTGCTCGCCGGGGCGGGTCTCGAAGCGGACCACCGGCTCCACCGGCGGCGCCGGGTAAAGGCCCGCCAGATGCTTACGAAGGATGGTCAGTCCGCCTCGATATCCCCGCTCCCGCAACTCGGGAAGCAATGCCGTCGCGGCGAGTCGCTCCGGCGCCGCCCGGCGGACCCTCTCCGCCAGCCACTCCACGTGCGGCCCGAGCTTGCCGGCCGTCCGCGGGCGCGCCCTGTAGCCCGGCGCCGCCCCGCGCACGTAACGTCGAACCGTATTCCGCGAGACCCCAAGCTCCCGGGCGACCTCCCGAACGCTCTTGCCTTGCTTCAACAAAACCCGGATTTCCATCGCTGCCTCCGCTGTCAGCATCGTCTCCCCCTCCGCGTAGGTCAGGGGATTCTACAAGCGGTGGGTCAGTTTTCGACCGATGACCCCGGGTCAGTTTTCCAGCGATGGCAACAATTTCGGCAACGTGCGGGTGGTCGGCGCCACCGGCCAGCGCGGCTTCGGCCTTGAGAAGGTGCCGAAGGGCCTTGGCCGGCTTGCGGTAACCAGCGGCGCGGCGGAGTTCGCTCATTGCTGGATTGGTGTGGCGAATCATCGGCAGCAACTTGAGGAAGTCCAACAGCAGCTTGCGGTGTCCCTCCTTCGCATGGGCTGGGTAATCCTCGGCGCCGGCCAGACGGTGCCAAGCGGCCACGGCGCCATGAGCGGCGCGCTCGATCTCGGCGCGGCTGTTGGCCGTGGTGGCGACCTTGCAGGCGTGGAGCAGCAGTCCGGCGGCGTCATAGGACGAAAATTCGGCCATCACTTGGGTTGCGAGCGGCGAGGCCGGCGGGATTGTCGGGCTGTCGGTTGTCATACGGTTTCCTTTCTCAGGGTTCGGAAAAGGCATCGGCGAGCCCGTCCGCGAAGGCGTCGGATACGGCGGCCTCGCGCTTGATCGCCTCGACGCTGGTTTTCTCGACCAGGGCGCGGTAACGGCGGGCGGTGGCGTCGGCCTTGGCGCGGAAGTGATGGATGGCGCGCTCGACGACGCGCCGCTGTGCCCTGCTCTTGCACGCGGCCCGCACGTCGCCCAGCGCGCGGCAGTAGCAGCCGGCTCTCGCTTCGATCAGGCTCGCCATCTCGCGGCAGGCGTCCGCGGCATCCTCAAGGGAGCCAGCATCGTCGATGCGCTCGTGCAGTTGGCGGGCGCGCTCGGCGAGTGCATCATCATCATCGCCAAGGCGGGCGAGAAAGGCTTGAGGGCCGATCATGCCGCCACCCGCTGTT